>NZ_CP030862.1:6527500-6615000 GCF_003325375.1 Streptomyces globosus
TCCTCTGCGACGACCACGCCGTCGTCCGGGCCGGCCTCCTCGCCCTCCTCGCCAGCGCCCCCGGCATCGACGTCCTCGGCGAAGCAGGCAGCGGGGAGGAGGCCGTCGCCCTCGCCGCCCGCCTCCGCCCCGACGTCGTCCTCATGGACCTCCAGCTCGGCGAGGGCATCGACGGCGTCGAAGCCACCCGCCGCATCACCGCCGCCCCGAACCCGCCCCACGTCCTCGTCCTCACCACCTACGACACCGACGCCGACATCACCCGCGCCATCGGCGCCGGAGCCACCGGTTACCTCCTCAAAGCCGAACGCCCCGAGGAGCTCTTCGCCGCCATCCACGCCGCCGCCCAGGGGCGCACCACCCTCTCCGCCCCCGTCGCCGGCCGCGTCATGGCCGCCATGCGCGGCACCCGCCCCACCCTCACCGACCGCGAACTCGACATCCTCGGCCAACTCGCCCGCGGCCTCGGCAACCGCGACATCGCCCGCGCCCTGTTCATCAGCGAGGCCACGGTGAAGACCCACCTGGGCCGCATCTACGACAAACTCGGCGTCGACACCCGCGCAGGCGCCGTCTCGGTGGCCAAGGAACAACGCCTCCTCCCCTGACCGGGAGACGCGCGGCCGGCCCGCATCCGGAACGGGACCGCGCGCCGCACCCGGGGGCGCCGCGGCGGGGCACCCGGGCCCCGTGACACCATCGGCTGCGTGCTCGACATCGGCTACTCCCTCTCCCGACGCTTCCCCGACCCCCCGCAGACCGACTACCGCACCGCGGACGTCCGCCTCCTGCGCCACGACCTCTTCTGCGGCGACGTCTACCTCGCCGACACCGAAACCGACCGGGAAGTGTCCACGGCCTGGGGCTGGGTCCCCGTCCTCGACTTCGCCTGGGCGCTGTGCGACATCGTCGAGGAGCTCGACCGCGACCCCCGCGGCAGCCGCTCCGCCGACCGCCGCCACGCCGAGCTCGACTTCACCGAGTCCACCGACCGCATCCTCTTCGAACGCCGCTTCGGCTGGGTCGACATCGAAGCCGACTGGATGGCCCCCGAGGAACCCCCGCTGACCTTCAGCCACCGCCTCCTGCGCCGCGAAGCCCGGGACTTCCTCCACGACCTCATCGCCGACCTCGTCGACATGCACGAGGGCCTCGCCGACAACCCGGCCATCTGGACCCTCCAGTCCCGCTTCCCCCGCGTCCCGGCCTGACCCGCCTGACCCGTCGCCAGAGGGGGCGTCCGGGCGGCCACAACGGGCAAACGGCCTGCTCCGCGGCCCCGAAACGCGACATCCCGCCCCCTGGACACCCCCCTGCCCCGGGTGTACCAACTCCCCCATGACGATCAACGGCGGCATCTCCTTCTGGCACGCCGCGGACCCGGGCGCCACCCCGCCCGCCCGCGCACCCCTCACCGGCGACACCACGGCCGACGTCGTCATCGTCGGCGGCGGCTACACCGGCCTGTGGACCGCGTACCACCTCAAGACCGCCGCACCCGACCTCCGTGTCACCGTCCTGGAGCAGAAGACCTGCGGCTACGGCGCCTCCGGCCGCAACGGCGGCTGGCTCTACAACGGCATCGCCGGCCGCGACCGGTACGCCCGCCTCCACGGCCTCCCCGCGGCCCGCCGCCTCCAGCAGGCAATGAACGCCACCGTCACCGAGGTCATCGAGACCGCCGCCAAGGAGGGCATCGACGCCGACATCCACCACGGCGGCGTCCTCGAAGTCGCCCGCACCCCGGCCCAACTCGCCCGCCTCAAGGCCTTCCACGAAGCCGAAGCCGCCTTCGGCGAGACCGACCGCCTCCTCCTCGGCGCCGCCGAGACCCGCGCCCGCATCGACGTCGCCGACGCCGTCGGCGCCACCTGGACCCCGCACGGCGCCCGCATCCACCCCCTCAAACTCCTCCGCGGCCTCGCCGCCGCCTGCGAACGCCTCGGCGTCACCCTCCACGAGTCCACCCCCGTCACCGGCCTCGCCCCCCGCCGCGCCACCACCCCCTACGGCACCGTCCGCGCCCCGTTCGTCCTGCGCTGCACCGAGGGCTTCACCGCCTCCCTCACGGGCCAGAAGCGCTCCTGGCTCCCCATGAACTCCTCGATGATCGTCACCGCCCCGCTGCCCGAATCCACCTGGCAGCGCATCGGCTGGGACGGCGCGGAGACCCTCGGCGACATGGCCCACGCCTACATGTACGCCCAGCGCACCGCCGACGGCCGCATCGCCCTCGGCGGCCGGGGCGTCCCGTACCGCTTCGGCTCCCGCACCGACAACGACGGCAGCACCAGCGCCTCGACGATCACATCCCTCACCCGCCTCCTGACGGCGTTCTTCCCCGCCCTCGCCGGGGTGGAGATCACCCACGCCTGGTCGGGCGTCCTCGGCGTCCCCCGCGACTGGTGCGCCACCGTCAGCCTCGACCGCACGACGGGCCTGGGCTGGGCCGGCGGCTACGTCGGCTCCGGCGTCGCCACCTCGAACCTGGCCGGCCGTACCCTGCGCGACCTGGTCCTCGGCGACACCACCGAGCTGACCGCCCTTCCCTGGGTGAACCACCGCGTACGCCGCTGGGAGCCCGAGCCCTTCCGCTGGCTCGGCGTCCACGCCCTGTACGCCGCCTACCGCGAGGCCGACCGCCGCGAGACCGCCACCCACACCCCCACGACCACCCCCCTGGCCCGCCTGGCGAACCGCATCGCAGGCCGCCACTGACCCCGCGGGCACACGAGAAAGACCCCGGACCAGAGGTCCGGGGTCTTCCACTCTTGTACGAATTCCCTCGGCCAGAGCGGCTCTGACCTGGAATGGAGCCCCCTGTCGGATTCGAACCGACGACCTACGCTTTACAAGAGCGGTGCTCTGGCCAGCTGAGCTAAGGAGGCATGTGACGCTGCGCAGCGCACAGAATCACCCTCACTTTACACAGCCGCCCACCCGCGCCGCGAAGCACTTTTCCGCCTCCGTGTAGCCGATCGGCCACCCGTTCCCCCTCCGGCCACGCGACCGCGCGGCCCCCGCCGAGGCGGACGTCACGCGGGGGCGGGTGCTGACAGGAGGCGGAATGCGGGGTAGCGTCGGGCGGAAGTCCGCTCTGCGGACCAGACCACCCACTTCCTTCCACTCGGATCGTCCGGCACGTTCCTGCCGGTAGAAGGGATGCACCCGCATGGCTTCCGTCACCTTCGACAAGGCGACCAGGCTCTACCCCGGCGGCGACAAGCCCGCCGTCGACGCCCTCGACCTCCAGATCGAGGACGGCGAGTTCCTCGTCCTCGTCGGCCCCTCCGGCTGCGGCAAGTCCACCTCGCTGCGCATGCTCGCCGGCCTGGAGGACGTCAACGGCGGCGCCATCCGCATCGGCGACCGCGACGTCACCCACCTGCCGCCCAAGGACCGGGACATCGCGATGGTGTTCCAGAACTACGCGCTGTACCCGCACATGACCGTCGCCGACAACATGGGCTTCGCCCTGAAGATCGCCGGCGAGGACAAGGCGACCATCCGCCGCAAGGTCGAGGACGCGGCGAAGATGCTCGACCTCACCCAGTACCTGGACCGCAAGCCGAAGGCGCTCTCCGGCGGCCAGCGCCAGCGCGTCGCCATGGGCCGCGCAATCGTCCGCAAGCCGCAGGTGTTCCTGATGGACGAGCCGCTGTCGAACCTCGACGCCAAGCTCCGCGTCTCGACGCGTACGCAGATCGCCGCGCTCCAGCGCGACCTCGGCATCACCACCGTGTACGTCACGCACGACCAGGTCGAGGCCATGACCATGGGCGACCGCGTCGCCGTGCTCAAGGACGGCCTGCTCCAGCAGGTGGACACGCCGCGGAACATGTACGACCGCCCGGCGAACCTCTTCGTGGCCGGGTTCATCGGCTCCCCGGCCATGAACCTGGTCGAGGTCCCGATCGCCGACGGCGGCGTGAAGTTCGGCGAGACCGTCGTCCCGGTGTCGCGCGAGGCGATCACCGCGGCCGCGGACGCCGGCGACCGCACCGTCACGGTCGGCGTGCGCCCCGAGCACTTCGACATCGGCACCGAGGGCGGCCTGACGATCACCGTCAACGTCGTCGAGGAGCTCGGCGCGGACGGCTACGTGTACGGCCGCACCGAGAAGGCGGACGGCGGCGGCCAGGACATCGTGGTGCGCGTCGACGGCCGCAACGTCCCCGAGAAGGGCTCCAGCCTGCACGTCGTGCCGCGTGCCGGCGAGATGCACGTGTTCTCCACCTCGACGGGCGCCCGCCTGTCCGACTGACGGCGCGCGCCGGCCGGACACCGGTGCCGTGTGAAGGGGTGCCCCCGCCGAGGGGGCACCCCTTTCCCCTTTCCCCGGCCCTCCACACCCGCCTCGTCAACACGGGAATCGAAAAACCACGTCGAACCGTCCCTCGACCGGGTGACTAATTGTCGCCGGTTACGCACCGAGCGCTACTCTCCCCTCGTGACCCACACTGCCCGCCGAATCGGCCGATCCCTCGCCCTGGTCCTGCCCGTCGTCATGGTCCTGTCCGGGACCCTCGCGGTCACGATGGTCCCGTGGGCGGACAACAGCTCGTCCCGGATCCTGACCGCGTCCGCCGAGGACGTCTCCGTGCCCGCGAAGCCGCGCGCCCCCCAGGACGTGCTGCGCGACAAGCTCCTCGGGGAACTCCGGGCGGGCGAGCAGCCGGGTGACGTCCTGATGCACCTGCAGCAGGAGGTGGACCGGCGGCCGTCGCTGGCGGGCCACTGCGCGGGCATCGCGCGTGCACTGGGCCGGGCCGCCGTGGAGGCGTACGGCCCGACGAAGGCGCAGTCGTACGCGCGCCCCGTCTGCGACACGTCGTACGCGTCGGGCGTGGCGTCGATGGGCTGACGCCGGCCGCCGGATTCCCGGCGTCCCGGTCGGCGGCGCCCGGTCCGGCTTCCCCGGGCGGGCGCCTACGCTGGCGGCCATGACCGACGCGCCACCGCCAACCGCATCCCGCTCCACCCGCTCCACCCGTTCCGCGGCCGCGATCCCGGCCCCGCTCGCGCAGGCCCCCACCCAGGCGGTGGTCCTGGCGGGCGGTCAGGGGTCGCGGCTGCGGCCGTATACGGACGACCGGCCGAAGCCGATGGTGGAGATCCCCGGCACCGGAGTGCCGATCATCGGGCACCAGTTGGCGTGGCTGGCGGCGGAGGGGGTGACGGACGCGGTGGTGTCCTGCGGGCACCTCGCGGGCGTCCTCCAGGAATGGCTGGCCGGGGCGGAGCTGCCGCTGCGGGTGACGACGGTGGTGGAGGAGGAGCCGCTCGGCCGGGGCGGCGGCCTCAAGTACGCGGCCCGGCACCTGCCGTCCCCGGACGCACCCTGGTACGCGACGAACGGGGACGTCTGGACGCGCTTCTCGCTGCGCGAGATGGCCGCGTTCCACGCGGAGCGCGGCGCGGTGGCGACGCTGGCGCTGGCGCGGCCGCGGATCCCGTGGGGGGTGGTGGAGACGAACGAGTTCGGGCAGGTCCTGGACTTCATCGAGGCCCCGCCGTCGCCGTACCAGGTGAACGCGGGGGTGTACGTGTTCGCGCCGGACTTCGCGGCGCTCCTCCCGGACGTCGGCGACCACGAGCGGACGACGTTCCCCCGCCTGGCCCGCGAACGCCGCCTGGCCGGCTTCCCCCTGCCGCAGGGCGCGTACTGGCGCGCGATCGACACGGCGAAGGACCTGTCGGAGGCCGCCCGCGAACTGGCCGCGCAGAGCGGCTCCTGAGCGGGGCTGCACGGAAGCGGGGCCCGGCGCGCTGTCCGCGCGCCGGGCCCCGCTCGTGTGGTGCCGGTGTGTCAGCCGAGGAGGCCGCCCACGAGGCCCGGCTTTGTGGAGGGGGTGTCGCCGCCGGTGGAGCCGCTGCGGGTGCCGGTGCCGCTCGACGGGGGCTTGGGGGTGGACTGCTTCGGGGCCGTGCCGGTGCTGGAGCTGCTGCCGGTGCGGGTCGACGCCGTGGGCTGGGAGCCGGTGCCGGAGGTCTGCCGCGAGGTGGTGCCCGAGGTGGTGCGGCCCGACTTCGCCGAGGGGGACGGGGTGGCGGTGGGCTCCGGGGACTTGGAGGGCTGCTGGGTCGGGGACTGCTGCTGCCGGGGCTGCCGGGACGCGGCGGGGGGCTTCGGGAGCGGGGAGCCCGGAAGGTAGTTGCTGGGTGCCTCGCCGGGGCCGGGGACGGTGACGACGGTGCTGGAGCGGACGGCTCCGCCGAGGAGGGAGCCGATGAGGAGGGTGAGTCCGCAGACGACGGTGGCCATGATGGTTCCGCGGCGCAGGACGCGGCGGCGCAGGGTCCACAGCTCGGAGCGGGGGCCGAGGGTCCGCCAGGCCTCGCCGGCGAGGCGTCCGTCGAGGGAGTAGACGGGAGCGCCGGCGATGATCAGGGGGCTCCAGGCGGCCAGGTAGATGATGTCGGGGGCGTCGTAGGCGGGGACGGTCTTCCAGCTGACGGTCATCAGGAGGGCGGCGGAGAGCAGCGCCCCGATGCAGGCGGCGAGGCGCTGCCACAGTCCGAGGACGGTGAGGACGCCGACGATGACCTGGAGGAAGGCGACGCTGAGCCCGGCGCCGACGGGGTGGGCGAGGGCGAAGTCGCGGAGCGGCTCGGCCAGGGCCCAGGGGTGGAGGGTGCGGAGCCAGGTGACCATGGAGCCGCGTTCGCCGCCGTCGAAGTAGACGGGGTCGCACAGCTTGCCCATGCCGGCGTAGATGGAGATGAAGCCGAGGAAGACGCGCAGCGGGAGGAGGACGACGCCGAGGTTCATGCGGCGTCCGGGGTAGTACGAGGCCTGCGCGCGGCTGTCGGCTGGGGTGCGGCGGAAGGTGTCGTCCGGGTGTGCGCCCGGGCCGCCCGGGCCGCCCGGGCCGCCGGCGTACGGGGCGCGGAGGTCCCGTACGGGGGGCAGGGAGCGGGTCTCGTCGGGGTCGCCGTAGGTGCGCTGGCCGATGACGGTGGGGGTGGGGACGGTGTCGTCGGTGAGGTCGCGGGCGAGGTCGATCCGGGGGATGACCTGGGTGGCGCCGCTGTCGTGTTCGTGGTGGCCGCGGCCGTGTTCGCGTACGGCCTGGAGGAGGCCGCCCATGGCGGCGGAGTCGCCCTGGGCGGATTTGCCGCTCCAGACGACGGGGGCCCGGCGGCGGCCGGCGGCGGCTCCGGCGGCCGCAGCGGCGGCGCCGAGGACGGGTGCCCGGCCGGGGATGTTCGCGGGCTTGGAACGCGCGCTCGGGCTCGGTGCGAGCCGCACGCGGAAGCTGGCGTGGTTCACGATGACCTGTGCGGGGTCGCACGGCACCTTGACCATGCTCAGCGCGGGCTGGTCGTCGAACCCTGACGTTCTTGTGTCCACACTCATCTAACCGAGTGATCAGTGTTTAGGACACTGCCTTGACGGGGTTCTTGTGTCCGAGACCCGTCAAGATCAAGCCACCCCGCCCAAAGGGGGCGGGGTGGCACGCTCACGGGTCACCGGCGGTGCGCCGATCGGCCGAAGCCGCCCGGGTTCAGGAGCGGCGGCGGGCGGCCTCGTAGAGGACGACGCCTGCGGCGACACCGGCGTTGAGGGACTCGGCCCCGCCCGGCATGGGGATGCGGACCAGGTAGTCGCAGTTCTCGCCGACGAGGCGGCCGAGGCCCTTGCCCTCGGAGCCGACGACGATGACGACGGGCCCGGCGAGGGCGTCGAGGTCGGCGACGGAGTGCTCGCCCTCGGCGGCGAGGCCGACGACGGTCAGCCCGGCCTTCTTGTAGTCCTGGAGGGCGCGGGTGAGGTTGGTGACCCGGGAGACGGGCGTGCGGGCCGCGGTGCCGGCGGAGGTCTTCCAGGCGCCGGCGGTCATGCCGGCGGCGCGCCGCTCGGGGATGACGACGCCGTGGCCGCCGAAGGCCGAAACCGAGCGGACGATCGCGCCGAGGTTGCGGGGGTCGGTGACGCCGTCGAGGGCGACGATGAGGGGTTCCTCGCCGTTGTCGTAGGCGGCCTCGGTGAGGTCCTCGGGGTGGGCGTACTCGTACGGCGGGACCTGGAGGACGAGGCCCTGGTGGTTGAGGCCGCCGGTCATCCGGTCGAGCTCGGGGCGCGGGGCCTCCATCAGGTTGATGTTGCCGCGCTCGCCGGCGAGCTGGAGGGCCTCGCGGACGCGCTCGTCGTTGTCGATGAACTGCTGCACGTACAGGGTGGTGGCGGGCACGCCGTCGCGCAGGGCCTCGAAGACGGGGTTGCGGCCGACGACCATCTCGCTCTGACCCTTGGCGCCGCCGCGGCGGGGCGCGGGGCGGCGCTTGGCGGCCTGCTTGGCCGCGGCGTTGGCGATGCGGAACTTCTTGTGGCCCTTGCGGTCCTCGGCCTTGGGCGTGGGGCCCTTGCCCTCCAGGCCCCTGCGCCGCTGGCCGCCGCTTCCGACCGTGGGGCCCTTCTTGTTGGACGTGCGGCGTCCCCTGCGCTGGCTGTTCCCGGCCATGACCTCTACCTGTTTTCGTTGGTGCTGCGGTACGTACGTATGAAGAGTGTGCCGCCCGGGGGGCCGGGCGGCACAACAGAGCTGGTCCGGGCGGGTCCGGTCAGCGGGGTCCGAGGGTCCAGCGCGGGCCGGACGGGCTGTCCTCGATGACGAGTCCGGACTGCTGGAGCTGGTCGCGGATGGCGTCGGCGGTGGCCCAGTCCTTGCGGGCGCGGGCGGACTCGCGCTGGTCGAGGACGAGGCGGACGAGGGTGTCGACGGCTCCGTGGAGGTCGTCGCCGCGGTCGGCCTCCTGCGACCAGTGCGGGTCGAGGGGGTCGAGGCCGAGGACGCCGAGCATGGCGCGGACCTCGGCGAGGCGGGCGATGGCGGCGTCCTTGTCGTCGGCGGCGAGCGCACTGTTGCCCTGGCGGACGGTGGTGTGGACGATGGCCAGCGCCTGCGGGACGCCGAGGTCGTCGTCCATGGCCTCGGCGAAGGCGGGCGGGACCTCGGAGGCCGGCTCGACGGGGCCGCCGGCCTTCTCGACGACGCGCTGGACGAAGCCCTCGATGCGCGCGAAGGCGGACTCGGCCTCGCGCAGCGACTCCTCGCTGTACTCGATCATGGATCGGTAGTGCGGGGTGCCGAGGTAGTAGCGCAGCACGACGGGGCGCCAGTTCCTGGCCATCTCGGAGACGAGGACCGAGTTGCCGAGGGACTTCGACATCTTCTCGCCGGACATGGTGACCCAGGCGTTGTGCACCCAGTAGGAGGCGAAGTCGTCGCCGAACGCCTTGGCCTGGGCGATCTCGTTCTCGTGGTGCGGGAAGACCAGGTCGAGGCCGCCGCCGTGGATGTCGAAGGCGCTGCCGAGGTACTTGTGCGCCATCGCGGAGCACTCCAGGTGCCAGCCGGGGCGGCCGCGGCCCCACGGCGTCTCCCAGTCGGGCTCGCCGGGCTTGGTGGCCTTCCACATGGCGAAGTCGCGGGGATCGCGCTTGCCGGTGATGCCCTCCTCGCTCGGCTGCTGGAGGTTGTCGAGCTCCTGGTTGGAGAGCGCGAGGTAGCCCGGGTAGGAGCGGACGTCGAAGTAGACGCTGCCGTCGGCCTCGTAGGCGTGGCCCCGCTCGATGAGGCCGCGCATCATCTCGATCATCTCGGGGACGTGGCCGGTGGCGCGGGGCTCGTACGTGGGCGGGAGGCAGCCGAGGGCCTCGTAGCCGCTGTTGAAGGCGCGCTCGTTCTCGTAGCCGATGGACCACCAGGGGCGGTCCTGCTCGGCACCCTTCTTGATGATCTTGTCGTCGATGTCGGTGACGTTCCGGATGAAGGTGACGTCGTAGCCGCGGTACTCGAACCAGCGGCGCATGATGTCGAAGTTGAGGCCGGAGCGGATGTGCCCGATGTGCGGGGCCGCCTGCACGGTGGCACCGCAGAGGTAGATCGAGACACAGCCCTCGACGAGCGGGGTGAAGTCGCGGATCTGCCGGGCGCTGGTGTCGTACAGGCGAATAGTCACGGCACCAGGGTAGTGCGCCGCGGGCAGTGCCCCGCGACCCTTTCGGGGGCGCGGCGGCGCTTTGCGGCCGCGGCGGGGAGCCCCCGTCGAGCCGGGCGCCGCCGGGAGCGGCGCCCGGTACGGACGGACTGCGGCGGTCAGGCCGGGTTCGACCGGTACACCAGTGCGGTGGCGATGGCGGCGAGCCCCTCGGCGCGCCCGGTGAGGCCGAGTCCGTCGGTGGTGGTGCCGGAGACGGAGACGGGGGCGCCCGCGGCGGCCGAGAGCGCCTTCTGCGCCTCTTCGCGCCGCTTGCCGATCTTGGGGCGGACGCCGATCACCTGCACGGCGATGTTGCCGATCTCGAAGCCCTCGGCGCGGACGATGCGGGCGGCCTCGGCGAGGAGGGTGGTGCCGGAGGCGCCGGACCACTCCGGGCGGGAGGTGCCGAAGTGGGCGCCGAGGTCGCCGGCTCCGGCGGCGGAGAAGAGGGCGTCGCAGGCGGCGTGGGCCGCGACGTCGCCGTCGGAGTGGCCGGCGAGGCCGTCCTCTCCCTCCCACAGCAGGCCGGCGCACCACAGGTCGCGGCCCGCCTCGAAGGCGTGGACGTCGGTGCCGATCCCGACCAGCGGGAGGAGCGGGGCCGCAGACGGGACCGGGGCGGGGGCGGGGCTAGTAGGCATCGGTGGCCCTCCTGCGGGCGAGTACGGCCTCGGCGAGGACCAGGTCGAGCGGACGGGTGACCTTGAAGGCCTCTTCGTGGCCCGGGACCACGACGACGGTGGTGCCGAGGCGCTCCACCATGCCGGCGTCGTCGGTGGCGCCCTCGCCGGACACGGCGACGGCCTCGTGGGCGCGGCGCAGGGTGGCCAGGTCGAAGCCCTGGGGGGTCTGGACGGCGCGCAGCCGGGCGCGCTCGGGGGTGGCGACGACCGGCTCGGGCTCGCCCGGCCTGCCGGGTTCGACCTCCTTGACGGTGTCGGCGAGGGGCAGGGCGGGGACGACGGCGGGAGCGCCGTCGCGGACCGCCTCGACGACGGCGTCGACCGTGTCCACGGGGACGAGGGGGCGCGCGGCGTCGTGGACGAGCACGCAGGTGATGTCGTCGGGGAGGGCGGCGAGGCCGGCGGCGACGGACTCCTGGCGGGTGTCGCCGCCGGGGACGACCAGCAGCTCGGTGCGGTCCGGCAGCGGGTGCTCGTCCAGGAGGCGGCGCACCTCGGCAGTGCCGTCGGGCGGTGCGACGACGACGACCAGGCGGACGGCCCGCGAGCGGGCCATGGCGCGGACGGCGTGGATCAGCATCGGGGTGCCGCCGAGGGCCCGCAGGGCCTTGGGGGCGCCGGGGCCGAGGCGTACCCCGCGGCCGGCGGCGGGGATCACCGCGGCGGTGCGCTGGGGGCGCGTTTCGTCAGACATTGAAGTAGCTCCGAGCCAAGGTTTGTGACTTCGGCCGACATGGGTATGGCCCTGGGGAGTGCCGGGTGCGACGCCCTCGCCCCTTCCGTGACGACCGGTCGAGCCGGCTGCCCGGACCCGGCACAAGAGGTCGGTCAGTCGGATCGGGTCGGGTCGGGGTATCGCGTCGTGCGGGTGCCGTGGGCGCGGGTGCGCCGAGTGCGGCTCAGGACGGCGCGGGACCGGGCGGCGCGGCAGCGCGCCGTCGGGGGCTGCGCGGGATCACGTAGGTCTGCGTACGGCGTCGTGTGTGCGGGACGGCGTGCGCTCGCGTACGGGCGCGCTGCGAGGTGCGGCGTGCGGGTGCAGACATGCCGCAGCGCCCGGCAACGGCCTCCCATCGGGGAGGCCGGTCGTCGGGCACCGCGGCACGGCTGCTTGCGGGTCTGCGCGTCGTCAGGACGCGAGAACCTCGTCGAGGAGGGCCTCGGCCTTGTCCTCGTTGGTGTTCTCCGCGAGCGCAAGCTCGCTGACCAGGATCTGGCGCGCCTTGGCGAGCATCCGCTTCTCACCGGCGGACAGCCCGCGCTCGCGCTCGCGGCGCCACAGGTCGCGCACCACTTCGGCGACCTTGATGACGTCGCCGGAGGCGAGCTTCTCCAGATTTGCCTTGTAGCGACGGGACCAGTTCGTCGGCTCCTCGTTGAGCGGTGCCCGCAGCACCTCGAAGACCCGGTCCAGCCCGTCCTGGCCGACTACGTCGCGAACGCCGACGAACTCCGCATTGTCGGCAGGCACACGAACCGTCAGGTCGCCCTGGGCGACCTTGAGCACCAAGTAGGTCTTGTCCACGCCTTTGATCTGGCGAGTTTCGATGGCCTCGATCAGCGCGGCCCCGTGATGGGGATAGACCACGGTGTCGCCAACCTTGAACGTCATGTGACAGGTACCCCTTCCGTGGCTATCCAGGGTAACACGAGAACTGACTGTTATGAATGGCGTTTTCGCAGGTCAGGGCACATCTCGGGGCTTGACAACTCCGGCGGGAACGTGCTGCGGAGGGCTCCGGAAGGGGGGTATTCGCAGGTCGGAGGCGCTGTGCGGACCGGGCGAAACGGCCACGTTACACCTCCCGGGTGACCTCGCCGGTGTGATGTACGTCCCGTTTTGCCGGGTTCGAGGTCGGGAAACCGAACTACTCCGTTCGACTACCGGCCACCCGAACGGAGCGGTTCCGGCCCAATCCCGGAATTGATCACGGAGAAGCGTTCGAGGGAATCCCGGAATTGATCACCGGGGGCCGGAGCGCTATATGCGGACGGCACATGAACGGACCGGGAAGTGCCGGCGCCCGTCGCCGGCGGAACGGGCGCCCGGCGGTCCGCGGAATGCGCGATCGCGGGGCCTGGGCAGCGGAGCCCCTCCCCTGCGGAGGGTCGGGTGCGGGGGCGGGGCGGCGGCTCGGTAACCTAAGCGCGCTGACACACCCTTAGGGCGGCTTTACCTCGGCCGCCCCCGGGACCGACCACCTTCCGTTCCGTACGTCCAAGGAGTTGCCGCCGCCGTGAGCCGCAGCCTTCGACGCGGCGCCCTCGCCGCCACCGCCGTCGTGTTCTCGATCGCCTCGCTGGCCGCCTGCGGTGCGGGCAACGATGCGCAGACGCTGAAGATCAGGCCGGACAACGCCCGCGCCTCCAAGGGCGACATCATGGTCCAGAACGCGCTGGTGATCACCGGCAAGGACCGCAAGGGCTCGGCCGTCGTCTCCGCGACGCTCTTCAACGAGGGCGACAAGCCGCAGACGATCGACGCGATCACCCTCCCGGGCTCCAAGGGCAAGGTCGTCCTGAAGGGCGCCGAGGGCGCCGCCGGCAAGGTCACCGTCCCCGCCGGCGGCTCCGTCGTCCTCGGCGGCAAGGGCAACCCGTCCGCCGTGATCGAGGGCGGCAGCGAGGCCGTGGAGGACGGCGACGTCCAGAAGGTCGTCTTCAAGCTGAGCAGCACCGGCGACGTCGAGCTCGAGGCGTTCGTCTTCCCGAACACCGGCATGTACGCGCCCTTCGGCCCGACCGAGGCCCCCGCCGCCGGCCCGTCCGCCTCCGGCAGCCCGGCCGCCTCGCCGTCCGCCGGCCCGTCGGGCTCGCCGTCCGGCTCCCCGGCCGCCACCCCCTCGGGTGCGGCCTCGGGCTCCCCGGCCGCGTCGCCCTCGGGCTCCGCGTCGCACGCCGCCGGCCACTGAGGCCCCGGCAGCCACACGGAAGGGCCCCGTCCGCAGCACGCGGACGGGGCCCTTCCCACAGGTGCCGACAGCGGCCTACGGCTCGAACTTGTAGCCGAGGCCGCGGACCGTGACGAGGTAGCGCGGCGCCCCCGGGTCCGGCTCGATCTTGGCGCGCAGGCGCTTGACGTGCACGTCGAGGGTCTTGGTGTCGCCGACGTAGTCCGCGCCCCACACCCGGTCGATCAGCTGCATGCGCGTCAGCACGCGGCCGGCGTTGCGCAGCAGCATCTCCAGCAGGTCGAACTCCTTCAGCGGCAGGTCCACCTTGGCCCCGCCGACGGTCACCACGTGCCGGTCGACGTCCATGCGGACCGGGCCGGCCTCCAGCGCGGCCGGGGCGACCTCCTCCGGCTCGCCGCGGCGGCGCAGGACCGCGCGGATGCGGGCGACCAGCTCGCGCGAGGAGAACGGCTTGGTGACGTAGTCGTCGGCTCCTATCTCCAGCCCCACGACCTTGTCGATCTCGCTGTCCTTCGCGGTCACCATGATGACGGGGACGTTGGAGCGGCCGCGCAGCTGCCGGCAGACCTCCGTGCCGGGCAGGCCGGGCAGCATCAGGTCGAGGAGGACGAGGTCGGCGCCGTTGCGCTCGAACTCGTCGAGGCCGTCGGGCCCGGTCGCGGCGACCGCGACCTCGAATCCCTCCTTGCGGAGCATGTAGGAGAGGGCGTCGCTGAAGGATTCCTCGTCCTCGACGACGAGCACACGGGTCACGGAAGGACCTCCGGGGCAGGGTTGGGCGGTTCTGGTGTTCTGCTGGGTCAGGCGGGAGTCGGGTGGCCGGGGGTGGGCGACGGTTCCGCCTCCCCTGCCGGGGTGCGGGCGGGGCCCGGGGACGCGGCAGCCTCGGGCAGCCGCAGCGTGAACGTGGAGCCCTGGCCCTCCGAGCTCCACACGCTGACCTCCCCGCCGTGGGAGGCCGCCACGTGTTTGACGATCGCGAGGCCGAGGCCTGTTCCGCCGGTGGCGCGGGAGCGGGCCGGGTCGACGCGGTAGAAGCGTTCGAAGATCCGCTCGCGGTCCTTCTCGGGGATGCCTATGCCCTGGTCGGTGACGGAGATCTCGATCAGGTCGCCGCCCGGGGCGGTGACGCGGCGGGCGGCGATCCCGACGCGGGTCCGGGCGGGACTGTAGTTGACGGCGTTCTCCACCAGGTTGCCCAGGGCCGCCGCGAGCTGGCCGCGGTGCCCCCAGACGCGCAGGTCGGCGGTGCCTCCGGAGGCCATCGTGATGTGCTTCGCGGACGCGGTGTGGCGGCAGCGGTCGATCGCCTCCTCCACCAGCGTGTCCACGCGGACCGGCTCGGCGTCGTCCAGCGGGTCGTCGTTCTGCACCCGGGACAGGTCGATGAGCTCCTGGACGAGGTTGATCAGGCGGGTCGCCTCGATCTGCATGCGGCCTGCGAAGCGGCTGACCGCCTCGGGGTCGTCGGCGGCGTCCATGACGGCCTCGGACAGCAGGGAGATCGCGCCCACCGGCGTCTTCAGCTCGTGCGAGACGTTCGCGACGAAGTCGCGGCGCACGGCCTCGATGCGGCGGGCCTCCGTGAGGTCCTCGACCAGCAGCAGCACCAGCCGGGACCCCAGCGGCGCCACGCGCGCCGAGACGGCGAGGGCCTCCCCGCGGCCGGTGCCGCGGCGCGGCAGGTCCAGCTCGACCTGGCGTATCTCCCCGTCGCGGCGGGTGTCGCGGGCCATGTGCAGCATCGGCTCCGAGGCGAGCCTGCCGCCGCGGACCAGCCCGAGCGCGTACGCCGCGGAGCTCGCCTTGACCACGGCGTCGCCCTCGTCGAGGACGACGGCGGAGGAGCGGAGCACCGACAGCACGGTGTCGACCCCGGGCGGGAGCACCGCGTTGAGGTCGGGGCGCATGGAGCTCCGGGTGGGGCGCGCCTGGTCGCGCTCGCTCCAGCGGAACGCCAGCGTGGCGACGACACCGGTGCAGGCACCGGCGATCGCTGCGGCTGCGGCGACCGCCGCGTTCACGTCCATGCATCCAGGTTAAGCAGGCGCGACGGCACTTCCCCAGCCGTTCGGGGGGCGCCTCGAACAGTCGTCGCCCAGAGTTCACCGCGGCGACGGAGCCGATTCACTTCCGGTGCCGGAGTCGGACGCGTACGCCGTCCAGCGTGTCACCGTGGGGTTCGAGCCCGCATCCGGGCCGGCCCCCGGGCACCGCGCAGTAGGCCAAGAGAGGGACACCATGCGTGACGCGTACCACGAGGAACTGGACTCGATCGGCGAGAGCCTCGTCGAGATGGCCCGGCTGGTGGGCTCCGCCATCGGGCGGGCCACGACGTCCATGCTCGACGCCGACCTGAAGCTCGCCGAGAGCGTCATCGCGGCCGACCAGAAGATCGACGACCTCCAGCACGACCTGGAGGCCCGCGCCATCGCACTGCTCGCCCGGCAGCAGCCGGTCGCCACCGACCTGCGGATCGTGGTGACGTCGCTGCGCATGAGCGCCGACCTGGAGCGCTCCGGCGACCTCGCGCAGCACGTGGCCAAGCTGGCGCGGCTGCGGTTCCCGGACGCGGCGGTCCCGCGGGACCTGCACGCGACGATCCTGGAGATGGGGCAGCTGGCGCAGCGGCTGATGGCGAAGGCCGCCGAGGTGATCATCACGAAGGACGTGGACCTCGCGCTCCAGCTGGAGACGGACGACGACGAGATGGACCAGCTGCACCGCACGCTGTTCCAGCACCTGATGGACGACCGCTGGAAGCACGGCATCGAGACGGCGGTGGACGTGACGCTGCTGGGCCGCTACTACGAGCGGTTCGCGGACCACGCGGTGTCGGTGGCCAAGCGCGTCGTGTACCTGGTGACGGGCGAGCACGCGGACGAGCTGCAGACGCCGGTGCAGCCCGAGGACGTCTGAGCAGCCAGGCGGGCGGGCGGCGCCCCGACACCGGGCGGGCGCCGCCGAGCCCCTGTGCGCCGTTGACGCGCCCGTGCGGCTGGGCATGAATGAGGCGGAAGGCAGTAGGCCCACGCGTACACCGCCTGCGAGGAGGAACCATGCCCGATTCCCCCGTCCCCGTCACGCCGGAGTCCGACCGGGAGCCGGCTCCGGAGCCGCTGCGGCTCCCGCTGCTCGCGGCCTGCGGCTGCGGCTCGGGCTGCGGCTGCGGCTGCCAGTCCGGAGCCCCCTGCCAGTGCGGCGGCTGACCCCGCCCATCACGCCCCCGCCCGACACCGAGGAGCCCCCGGCCTGCGTACGACGCGCGGACCGGGGGCTCCTTCGGGCTGGTTACTTCTTCTTGCCCTGGGTCTGAGGGGCCCGTTTTCCGCCCCTGGTCAGAGAGCCGTACACCCTGGGTGACCTGCGGTCGAGCGGCCGTTGTTGGTCAGTAGTGGCCATCGTCGGTCGGCGGCGGAGGGCCCAGAGAGGGCCCAGCTTGGGGCCCGAGAAGGACCGCCTACGGCGGACGACTCTTCGGCGCCCAAGGCTGTTTCAAGGTCGGCCGGCGTGCGACTACCGGCTCGTTGCCAGCGCAGAAGAGCCCACTGGCCCGCCCGGCCGATGTGGACTCTTTCGTGTCCGCCGAAGGTATACCGTCAACGGCCTGATGACCTGGACGGCTGCGGCTGCGTGAAGCTCCGGAAGGGGCTTTTCAGAGCGGCGAACGCTGGTGCGTCTCCTCCGCGGCCCCCGGTCCTGAAAAGCCCTTCCCTGCCCCCAGAGAGTTGAAGGAAAACAGCGTCCGCAGCGTCCACGGTACGCCCGGTGCCGCCTCTGACCTGCACATTCCGGGTGGACGCTAGTTGAAGGACTCAGCGTCCGCGAGCGTCCGCAGCGTCCGCTCTACCTAAGGGCTGTCCCGTAAATGATCTCTGGCGTGCCTGGTGGTCTGCTGGTTTCTGTGTCACCCGGCAAGGACGAGGTTGTGCAGGCGGGCGACGCCGAGCATGGCGTGGTGGACACCGTCGCCTTTCAGGCGGCAGTCGCGAAGGATCTTCCAGCCCTTCATCCGGGCGAAGACGTGCTCCACACGGGCACGGACTTTGCGGTGGGAGGCGTTGTGCTCCTCCTTCCAGGCCGGGAGTTCGCTCTGGCCCTTCTCGCGGCGGTGCGGGATGACCAGACCGGTGCCGCGGTAGCCGCCATCTGCGATGACCGTGGCCTTGCCGACGGCGTCTTTCGCGCCGGACAGCTCCCACGCCTTGCAGTCGTTGCGGCTGCCGGGCAGCGGTCGGCCGACCGCGACGACGAGCCGGGTGCCGGCGTCGATGACGACCTGGTGGTTGGTGGAATACCGGTAGTTCTTCGACTGCTCGGCCACCGTGTGGTCGCGGGTGGGTACCAGGGTGCCGTCCACGATCAGCACGGTGTCCTTGCGGAACCGCTTGCGTGGCTGGAGGGCGAGCGCGGGTCCGAGGTGGTCGATGATGCGGTCGGCGGCCGACTTTGACACCCCAAACAGCGGGGCGAGTTGGCGCAGGGTGAGGTTGGTGCGCCAGTACGCGGCGACCAGCAGGACCCGGTCCTCCAGCGGCAGGCTCCACGGCCGGCCCTTGCGCACCGGGTCCGCACCCTCCCGACGCAGCGCGGTGACGAGCTTGCCGAACTGTCGCGGGCTCAACCCTGTGAACGGGGCTATCCAGGACGGCTCAGACGCCGTGATCACACCAGCCACACCAAGATCATCTCACCCGCGACCAGCACTTACGGGACAGCCCTTAGCCTCCCCTCGAAGAGCATCAGACCAGGTCAGGTGGCTCTTGGAGGGCAGAAAGTCATTGGACGCTGGCCCGCCCGATCTCGCCAAGGTGCCTGCTGCCGACAAAGCAAGAGGAGCACGCCGGCCCGCGCGGGGGTGCTCCTCTTGCTTGTCGTCCTGCTTGTCGCTTGTCGCGCCTTGTCGCTTGTCTTGTCGCTTGTCGCGCCCCTGGTCACAGCCCTGCTGGGCCTTTTCGGCGCCGTCTGCGGGACCCGGACGACAGGACCCGCGACAAAAGCGACAAGCCGCACCGCGCCGACGGCCTCGCTTCGGCGGTGGGCCGCGCAGCGCGAGCGGAGCGAGCTGCCGAAGGTCGTACGCCCGCGGCGTTCCTTCTATCCCCTCCCGCTCCCAGCCGTCGCCTGACACCTCGCCTGACGCCTGACACCGTCACGGCCCGTGACACCCAAACCCTTAGGCACACGCGGTGTCACGCGCTCTGACACCTGGCCATGCCACCCCCCTGACACCTGCCGTGAACGGTCAGCCGGGCATTACGGTGGGACACGAGGACCTCCGTGTGCGGTGCAGTGACACCTCCACCACACCGGAGGTCTTCGCCATGATCAAGACCCGGGCTGTTAACAACGCTCGTGATCAATACACCCAGGGCGTGTTTCGAAATTCCCGCACAGCACCCACGGCGCTCGGTCAAGTCGCGTGCTGTGCCGCCGAGTGCCGGCAACTTCCTCGCTCGCACGTCGTCTCGTCACGGCCCTGGTACTGCGGACAGACGCACCGAGGGCTACGACACGGGCTCCTGAAAAAGTCGTCGCTGAAATCCGCCGCTCCCGCTCGCGCCAGGAGGGTGGCTGCCTCCTCTCGCGCGCCGATGACGAGCAGCGAGGCCTTCTGCAGCGTCTCCACCTGGTCGCCGGTGAGCGGCTTCAACAGCTCGTCCCAAGGCGGTACGTACACAACCCCTACGGCGTTGTGAGGTGGGGTGAAATCGGCGTTGTGCCTTGCCGCGGCACTATGTACATCCTGTGGATTATAGTATGCGCCGAGGTCGTCTAGAACGCCTCCGTCTTGCGGGCACCACACCTCGTACTGTATGCGCGCTTGTTGTGCGCGGGCCTGTGGCTCCTCAACGTTCGTCATCACGACACCCCCGTGCCAACGGAACCCCGAGCTGCCACAACCCAATATCCGCCTGCCGACGCGGGCTCGCCACCCGATTGGTCAGCCGATGGTGGTGCCGTCGGGACGCCTGCTGAAAAGAGCTTTACCCAGCGCTTTCGAAACGCACCCTAGCGCTCGCTGGCCAGTCCTACTTCTCCCAAGGCCTTGAGCACGGAATCCGGGTCCCCGCCGTAGACGAGATGCGGCTCGTCCGTCTGCGGCGGGATGAACCTGCTCCGGTAACGGATCAGGTCGCTCTCGGAAAAGTAGATAGAGTTCGGGTCTGCCGCGTGCCGAGCATTCCGCTCGCGGACACGGGTCCAGAGTTCCTCGTGGCTCGCCTCCAGGTAGACGAGCACGACGATCGCGCCGGCGTCTGCAGCGATTCCTCGCCATCGGGCGCGGTCGTCGGGCGTCCAGAATCCGTGGTCCACCACCACGTTATGACCCGCCAGAAGGTGGTCGCGGAGCTCTACGGCGATCTCTTCGAGCACGGGGCGTTCGAGGGTCGGGAAGGTGCCCCGGGGGAAGTCGACGCCGTATACGCCATGCCGCCGGAACATCTCCTCGTCGGGGCAGAGCCGGACGAAGCCCCGCGCCGTGAACGCGCGGGAGAGCGTTGTCTTGCCCGAGCCCGGAAGTCCGGCCATCAGTACGCACAGGGGCCGACCGGTCGAGTCCTCCGTCACTGTGTGACCTCCGATTCCGTGAGCCACGTCCGGCCGGGACCGCCGAGGTCTACGCCGTACTCGACGATGTGGTCGCCGCTGTCGACGAACTTCGTGGTCATCACGACCACTGGTTCCGCGGGCGGGTTTGCAGGGTCCAGTTCGAGGAGTTCCGCGTCGGCGGGTGTGAGTAGGCGGGCAGATGCCGAGTCGAGCCGGCGGGTGATCGGCCGCCCCGTGGCCTGCGCGATGAGCTGGAGGGATGTTCCGCCGGTCAGGCGCTTGCTCTCCGCCAGTTGGGGGACGAGCCTCCCATACTGCACCGGAATCCAGGACGTGGAGTGCGCGACGGTGCCGTGGCGGTCGCGGTACACGCGGCTACGACGGATCACCTCCGCCCCCGGCGCGATGTCCAGCACGTGGGCCACGTCGGCCGGCGCCGGAACGACCGCCGCTGCGTGGGAGTCGGACCGTTCGCCCGCGCCCCAACTTGAACCGCTGCGGCGGCCGCGGTCCTGGCGCTGCGCCCCCGACGACATGGGGGCGGGGCGGTCGATCACCTCGGTGCCGATGCCGTGGATTCCCCGGGCGACGGGCTCTCGATGCTCCACAGCCTGTTCAACATGGACGAGTCCGCGTTCCGGCAGCTCGTCGCCTGGCTGATCGCCGCGTGGATGCCGAACATCCCTCACCCGGTGATCACGTTCAAGGGCGAGCAGGGCACGGGCAAGTCGAAGACCGCGCAGATGGTCGTGAACCTCGTGGACCCTTCCCCGGCCGCCAAGCGATCGCAGCCGCGGGACGTCAAGGCGTGGTCGACGCAGGCGTTCAACTCCTGGGCCCTGTGCCTGGACAATGTCTCCTCCATCCCCACCTGGCTGTCGGACACCCTATGCAAGGCGGTGACCGGGGACGGGATCGTGGACCGGGCCCTGTACACGGACGACGACGTCGTGGTCCTCTCGTTCCGCCGCGTGCTGTCGATGACCACGATCGACGCCGGGGCGTTCGCCGGGGACCTCGCCGAGCGGCTGCTGATGCTGGACCTCCAGTTGATCGACCCCAGCCGACGCCGCACGGAGGAGGAGCTGGACACCGCGTTCGAAGCCGTCCGCCCGGCCGTCCTCGGCTCGCTCTTCGACCTGCTGGCCACCGTGCTTGCCGTGCTGCCGAACGTGAAGCTGGCGACTATGCCGCGCATGGCCGACTTCGCCCGCGTGCTTGCCGCCGTCGACCAGGTCATGGGCTGGAACACCCTCGACGACTACCTCGCCACTTCGGCGAACGTCGGCGGAGACGCCTTGGAGGGCGACCCGTTCGGCTCTGCCGTCGTCGCCCTGGTCGAGCAGTTCGGCACCTGGACCGGCACCGCGGCCATGCTCCTGGAACAGGTCCAGCCCCCCGGCGGCATCAGGCCGCCGACCTGGCCCAAGGACGCCACCCGCGCTGGCGGAAGGGTCCGCCGCCTCGCCCCGCTCCTGCGGACTGTTGGCATCACCGTGGACGACACCCAGCGGAGCCGCGACCGGCACCGCCACAAGCTCCTCATCCTCACCCGCACCGACCTTCCGAACGAGACAGCGTCCACCCCCGAGACAGACCCGCTGTGGCCCCCTGTGGCCCCGATCGGACACGGCCACAGGGCTCCCGACCTGCACTGACGATGCCGGACCGGGCCGCAAACCGGCGGCCCGCACACGGCGGGACGCTGCGGACGCTACCGCCGGCCAACGCCCGCAGCGTCCGCTCCAGCGTCCGCTCCCCCAACCTGCTCTGACCTGCGAGAACGGGAGCGCTCGGACGCTAGGACGCTGCGGACGCTGAGATACACCCGCTCTCTGATGACGGCGACTGGCACCACTCCCATACTCCGCACACCGGACACGAGGAGTCACCCATCCCCATGACCGACAAGCCGATCGAGACCCTGCGCGCCGGACTCCCGGACCCCCACCTCACCCCCGAGGACATCGCCGCGATGTTCTCCGTCCCCATCGAGACCGTCTACCGCTGGCGGAAGCAGCGCACCGGCCCTCCCGGCTTCCGTGTCGGCCGCCACGTCCGCTACGACCCCGCCGCCGTCCGTGTCTGGGTCCAGCACCAGGAAGCCACCGACTCCGCCGCCTGACCCGGCGGCCCGTCACGGCGTCACACCTCCGTCACGCTCGCCGTCACACCCCCGTCACGCCCACCCGTCGCAGTGCCGCTAGACCTAGCAGCCCCGCCTGCTAGGTCTAGCACCCCAAAGGGCTTCTGACCTGCCCGTTAGCACCTAGCAGCCCGGCGGCGGGACACCTGCGATCCGCCCGAGTCACGGCCGTCACGCCCCCCGTCACGGCGCTGGGGCGCGCTCCCCCAGCCGCCTCGAATTCCCTCCATAGCCGCTTTCACGGCACCTCCATGCCTCCCTTCACGAAGGGCGGCACATCACCCATCCCCGAGAGGACACAGTCCGCATGGCCGGCAGCATCCAAGACCGTTGGTTCAAGACCGAGACCCGACGCGAACGGCAAGACCATCCGTACCAAGACCGCCCGCCACGGCAGCGGCCTCCGCTACCGAGCCCGCTACTTCGCACCGGACGGCAAGCGGAAGTCCAAGTCCTTCGCCGACGGTCAGAAGCGCCTCGCCGAGCAGTGGCTCAGCAGCATCAGCGCGGACGTGGCCCGAGGACAGTACATCGACCCGAACGCCGCCCGTACGACGTTCCAGGAGTTCGCGGAGCGGTGGCTGGCGAGCCAGAGCGGCGACCCGAACACCAAGGCGTCCATGCAGTCGCAGCTCAAGCTGCACGCCTTCCCCCGCATCGGGACCCGCCCGCTGGGCTCCTTCCAGCCGAGCCACATCCGCGAGTTCGTGACGCAGCTCGAAGCCTCCGGCATGTCCGGCTCGTACGCCCGCGTCATCTTCTCCAACGTGCGCGCGATCCTGAGCGCGGCCGTCGAAGACGGCTGCCTCCCCCGGAACCCCTGCAACTCGCGCACGGTAACGCTCCCCGAGATGGGCGCCCGGCGCGTGGTCCCGTGGTCGCCGGAACGGGTCTTCGCCGTGCACGCCGCGCTGGTCGAGCGGTTTCAGCCCATGGTGGACGTGGGCGCCGGATGCGGTCTGCGACAGGGCGAGATCCTCGGGCTGTCCGTCGAAGAGCTGGACTTCGACAACGCCACGCTGCACGTCGTGCAGCAGCTCAAACTGAGCCTGAGCCAGCCGGTCTTCGCCCCGCCTAAAGGCGGCAAACTGCGCGATGTCCCCCTGCCCGACCCCGTGGCGGACGCGCTCAAGGCCCACATGAAGCTCTTCCCGCCGGTGGAAATCATGCTGCCTTGGATGCGCGCCGGCGGCCCGCCGGTGACCAAGCGGCTGCTCTTCACGGGTCCGCTGGGAGGGCACGTCTGGCGCACGTCCCTGAACGAGGACCACTGGAAGCCCGCACTGGCCAAGGTGGGCGTCATCCCCACGGCGAAGAGCCGGGGGGCACGCCGCCGCGCGAGAACACGGGATGCACGCCCTGAGGCACTTCTACGCCTCGGTGCTGCTGGACGCCGGAGAGAGCATCAAGGCCGTCAGCGAGTACCTGGGCCACTCGGATCCGGGGCTCACGCTGAAGGTCTACGCCCACCTGATGCCGAGCAGCCGCGACCGCGCACGGCAGGCTCTCGGCAGGGCCCTGAGGCTGGACGACTCTCCGCGCTGAGGGCCCAGCGTGGGCCCAGAACGCGAAAATGCCCCTGATCCGCGCTGCGAGCGCAGGTCAGGGGCATGATCACTTTTCTTACTTCTTCTTGCCCTGGTTCTTGACGGCCTCGATGGCGGCTGCGGCGGCCTCCGGGTCGAGGTAGGTGCCGCCCGGGTTGAGGGGCTTGAAGTCGGCGTCGAGCTCGTACGAGAGCGGGATGCCGGTCGGGATGTTCAGGCCCGCGATGTCGGCGTCGGAGATGCCGTCCAGGTGCTTGACCAGGGCGCGCAGCGAGTTGCCGTGCGCGGCGACCAGGACGGTGCGGCCGGCCAGCAGGTCCGGGACGATGCCGTCGTACCAGTACGGCAGCATGCGGCCGACGACGTCCTTCAGGCACTCCGTGCGGGGGCGCAGCTCCGGCGGGATCGTCGCGTAGCGCGCGTCGTCCGACTGGGAGAACTCGGTGCCGTCCTCGAGCGGCGGCGGCGGGGTGTCGTAGGAGCGGCGCCACAGCATGAACTGCTCCTCGCCGAACTCGGCGAGGGTCTGCGCCTTGTCCTTGCCCTGGAGCGCGCCGTAGTGGCGCTCGTTCAGGCGCCACGAGCGGTGGACCGGGATCCAGTGGCGGTCGGCGGACTCCAGGGCCAGCTGCGCGGTGCGGATGGCGCGCTTCTGGAGGGAGGTGTGCACGACGTCGGGGAGCAGGCCGGCGTCCTTCAGCAGCTCACCGCCGCGGACCGCCTCCTTCTCGCCCTTCTCGTTGAGGTTGACGTCCACCCAGCCGGTGAACAGGTTCTTCGCGTTCCACTCGCTCTCGCCGTGGCGGAGCAGGATCAGCTTGTACGGTGCGTCGGCCATGCACAGGAGCCTAATGGACGCCTCCGGCGGGCGGCACGCGGTGCCGGGGCCCTCGCGGATTGACGGTGCGCGTCAATCCGGTGGCTTCCGGAATGCCCCGAACCGTAGGGTGCGGACTGCCGGGGAGGCGCTTACATATTCGGGGGGATTCCGTCATGTCCGCGGGAAGTCTCATACGTGCCGCACGCGAGAGCGTGGAGGGGCTGCCACGGGCGTTCTGGTGGCTGTGGGCGAGCACGCTCGTCAACCGGCTGGGAGCGTTCGTCGCGACGTTCATGGCGCTGTACCTGACGCTGGAGCGCGGCTACTCGGCGTCGTTCGCCGGGCTTGTGGCGGCGCTGCACGGGCTGGGCGGTGTGGTGTCCTCGCTGGCGGCGGGGGTGATGACGGACCGGCTGGGGCGGCGGCCCACGATGCTGGCGGCGAACCTGGCCACGGCCGGGTCGGTGGCCCTGCTCGGGTTCATGGAGCACCCGGCGGCGATCGCCGCGGTGGCCATGCTGGTGGGCATGGCCTCGAACGCCTCCCGGCCGGCGGTAGCGGCGATGCTGGCGGACATCGTCCCGCCGGAGGACCGGGTACGGGCCTTCGCCCTGAACTACTGGGCCATCAACCTGGGCTTCGCGGTCAGCGCGGTCGCCGCGGGGTTCGTCGCCGAGTACAGCTACCTGGCGGGCTTCCTCGGGGAGGCGGCGCTGACGCTGGTGTGCGCGGTGCTCGTGTACGTGAAGCTGCCGGAGTCGCGGCCCGCGGCGGAGGCAGGCGCCGGGGACGGTGCGGCGGGCGCCGAGGCGGCCGGGCCGGGGGTGTCGCTGGGGACGGTGCTGCGGGACGGCCGGTTCATGGGCGTCGTCGGGCTGTCGTTCCTCGTCTCGATGGTCTTCATGCAGGGCTCGGTCGGGCTGCCGGTGGCGATGGGGGCCGCCGGCTTCACGCCGGGCGAGTACGGCCTGGTGATCTCCGTCAACGGGCTGATGATCGTGCTGCTGCAGATCCCGGTGACGCGGTTCATCGAGCACCGCGACCCCCGGCGGCTGCTGGTGCTGTCCGCGCTGCTGGCGGGCTGGGGGTTCGCGCTGACGGCGTTCGCGGGGCCGCTGTGGGCGTATGCGATGACGGTCGCCGTGTGGACGCTGGCGGAGATCGTGAACTCGCCGACGCAGATGGAGCTCGTCGTACGGCTCTCGCCCGTGCAGGGCCGGGGCCGCTACCAGGGCATGTACACGATGTCGTGGTCGGTGGCCGCGCTGGTCGCGCCGCTGATGGCGGGGTACGTCGTCGACGGGTTCGGCGCGGCGTGGCTGTGGGGGTCGGCCGGCGCGCTGGGCACGCTCGCGGCGGGCGGCTACTGGCTGCTGATGCGGCGCCTGCCGGCCCGCGGCACGGCGGCCGCGGAGTCCGCCGCCGTACCGGTGAAGGCCGCTCCCGTGCAGGCGGCCGCGGCCGCCGCGGACGCGTAGGCCCGGTCGGCGCGGGGGGTCAGTCGGCCGGGCGGGTCAGGTGGCGGAAGGCGTCGAGGTTGCGGGTCGACTCCCCCCGGGCGACCCGCCACTCGTACTCCTTCTTGATCGCCGTGGCGAAGCCCAGCTCCAGGAGGGTGTTGAACGCGCCGTCCGCCGCCTCCAGGACGGTCCCGAGCAGCCGGTCGAGCTCCTCGGCGGTGACCACGGCCAGCGGGAGCCGGGCCGTGAGGTAGACGTCGCCGAGGCGGTCCACCGCGTACGCCATCCCGTACAGCCTGAGGTTGCGCTCCAGCAGCCAGCGGTGGACGCCGGCCTCGTTCTCGTCGGGGTGGCGGATCACGAACGCATTGACCGACAGCGAGTGCCGGCCGACCTTGAGCGAGCAGGTCGTGGAGAGCTTGCGGGTGCCGGGGAGCTGGACGACGTACGTGCCCGGAGTCGGGCTCTCCCAGGCCAGCTCGGCGCCGTTCAGCGCGCTCTCGATGATCGCGGTGTCAGCCATGGTGGGAGCGTACGCGACGGCGGTGCTCGTGCATGGCCGCGGTGTACACGTCCGCCGTGGCGCTCGCGGCGGTGTCCCAGCCGAAGAACTGCGCGTGCCGGGCCGCCTCGCCGCCCATGCGGTCGGCGAGCCCCGGGTCGTCGACGAAGCGGCGCAGCTCGCGGGCGTAGTCGGCCGGGTCGTGGCCGGGGACGAGGATGCCGGTGACGCCGTCGTTGACGGCGACGGGCAGCCCGCCGACCTCTGCGGCGAGGACGGGCGTCCCGGTGGCCTGCGCCTCGATCGCGACGAGCCCGAAGGACTCGCTGTACGAGGGCATGACCAGCACGGACGCAGCCCGGAACCAGTCGGCGAGCCGGTCCTGGGCGACCGGCGGGTGGAAGTGGACGAGGTCGGCGATGCCGAGCTGCGCGGCGAGCTTGTGCAGCCCTTCCGGCTTGGCGAGGCCGCTGCCGCTGGGCCCGCCGACGACGGGCACGAACAGCCTGCGGCGCAGCTCCGGGTCCTGCCCGACGAGGACGGCGACGGCGCGGAGCAGGACGTCGGGTGCCTTCAGCGGCTGGATCCGCCCGGCGAACAGCGGGATGACGGCGTCCTGCGGGAGCCCGAGGCGGGCGCGGGCGGCGGCCCGGCCGTCGGCGACGGTGAAGCGGTCGAGGTTCACGCCGGGGTGGACGACGGCGACCTTGCCGGGGTCGGCGTCGTAGTGCCGTACGAGCTCCTCCGCCTCGTCGGCGGTGTTGGCGACGAGCCGGTCGGCGGCGGCCACGATCTGGGTCTCGCCGATGACGCGGGCGGCCGGCTCGGGGGTGTCGCCCTCGGCGAGGGAGGCGTTCTTGACCTTGGCCATGGTGTGCATGGCGTGGACGAGGGGCACGCCCCAGCGTTCGGCGGCGAGCCAGCCCACGTGCCCGGACAGCCAGTAGTGGGAGTGGACGAGGTCGTAGTGGCCGGGGCGGTGGCCGGCCCAGGCCTGCATCACGCCGTGGGTGAAGGCGCACAGCTGGGCGGGCAGCTCCTCCTTGGCCAGGCCCTCGTACGGGCCTGCGTCGACGTGCCGGACGAGGACGCCGGGAGCGAGCTCGACGGCGGGCGGGAGGCCGCCCTCGGTGGCCCGGGTGAAGATCTCGACCTCGATGTTGATGGCGGCGAGCCGCCTGGCGAGCTCCACGATGTAGACGTTCATGCCGCCGGCGTCGCCGGTGCCCGGCTGGTGCAGGGGCGACGTGTGGACGCTGAGCATCGCGACGCGGCGCGGCTTGCGGTGGTGGCCGACGGACGGGATGCGCAGCCGGGGCGGGTCGTGGCGGGTGCCGCGGACGGCGGCGAGGCGGCCGCCGATGGTGCCGCCGATGCGGGACACGTACTGGCTCAAGGGAGCAGTTCCTCTCGCTCGGGCGACATGACGACATGCGGGCGGGGGGCGTCGGGGCCGTTCGCGCCGGCGGGCGGGCACGCCGGACGGAGCGCACCCGGCGCCCTTCTAGGAGTGCAACCCGGATGGCCGTGCCGCGCATTCCGGGGTGGCCGATTTTCTCGGCAGAGCGCCGGGCGCCGGGCTGCTTTTCCCGCCGAGGGGGCCCTCCGCTTACGCTCGGCGCATGTCCCGGCACGCCTCCGAGCCCCCTGTCCCCGCCTCCGCCGGCGGCCCCGGCCGCGCCGCCGGGGCCCGGGCCCGGGCGGGCGGCGGCGCGCGGGGTGCGCAGGCGGCGCGCCCGGTGGGGACGGTGACGCGGGGGACGACCAACCCGAACCGGCTGCGCCGCATGGACCGCTGGATCGCCGAGGTGCACGGGCCGGCGCTGCGGCGCGCGGAGGCGCCGGTGGCCGTCGACCTGGGGTACGGGGCCGCGCCGTGGACGGCGGTGGAGCTGCTGGACCGGCTGCGGCAGGCGGCGCCCGCGGTGCGGGTGGTCGGCATCGAGATCGAGCCGGCGCGGGTCGCGGCGGCGCGCCCGTACGAGCGGGAGGGGCTCCGCTTCCGGCACGGCGGCTTCGAGGTGCCCCTGGAGGGCGGCGCCCGGCCCGCGCTGATCCGCGCGGCGAACGTGCTGCGGCAGTACGGCGAGGAGCAGGTCGGGGAGGTCTGGGAGCGGCTGTGTGCCCGGCTGGCCCCGGACGGGCTGCTGGTGGAGGGCACCTGCGACGAGATCGGGCGCCGGCACGTGTGGGTGGCGCTGGGGCCGGAGGGGCCGCGGACGGTGACGTTCGCGACGCGGCTGGGGTCGCTGGAGCGGCCCTCGGATCTGGCGGAGCGGCTGCCGAAGGCGCTGATCCACCGCAACGTGCCGGGCGAGCCGGTGCACGCCTTCCTGCGGGACTTCGACCGGGCGTGGGCGGCGGCCGCGCCGTACGCCTCCTACGGGGCGCGGCAGCGGTGGATCCGGACGGCGCGGGCGCTGGCCGGGGACTGGCCGCTGACGGACGGTCCGAAGCGGTGGCGGCAGGGGGAGTTGACCGTGCGCTGGGAGGCGCTGCGCCCGGCGGGGTGAAAGCGGCGCGGCGGGGAACCGGGGGCCGGGGCGGCCCGTTGAGCGGGCACGGGGTGCGCCAGGACTGACCGGGGCGGGGCGGACAAGATCCGGAGGGGTTCGTGAGGGTGTTGGAATCCTCCGAGTCGTGGCACCATCCCGAAGAACAGCACAAGTTACTGATGAATAGTCAGATTCGGTGGGGTGCGGCGCTCGCCGTGCGCCGCGGGCGCGGCCGGCGCGCCGTGCGGCACCGGATCCGACCCGGGTGCCAGGGGGGACCATGGGAACCGAGGAGCCGAAGCGGCGGCGCAGGGGCGCCTCCGCCCTGACACTGCTGTGCGCGTCGGCCCTGCTGGCGGTGACGGCGCTCGCCGCGCCGGCCCTCGCGGCGCCGGCCCCGGAGCCGGGCGCCAAGTCCCTGGAGCAGGTGCGCAAGGAGATCGAGGGCCTGTACCGGCAGGCGGGCGCGGCGACCGACGCGTACAACCAGGCCGAGACCGAGGCCAAGGCGCAGTCGGACCGGATCGTGGAGATCGCCCGGCAGGTCGCCGCGGGACAGGAACGCATCAACGACCTGAAGAGGCGGGCCGGGGCCGCCGCGCGCGCCCAGTACCGCTCGGGCGGGCTGCCGGCCGGCGCCCGCCTCGCGCTGAGCGACAGCCCGGGCCAGTTCCTCGACGGGGCGAGCCGGATCCGGCAGGGCGAGAAGGCCACCACGGACCTGCTGTCCGAGGTGAACCGCACCCAGACCGCCTTGCAGCGCGGCGCCCGCGAGGCGGACGCGGAGTGGCAGAAGCTGGAGGCGAACCGCGTCAGGAAGGAGGCCTCGAAGAAGGAGGTCGAGGCCAAGATCAAGGCTGCGGAGGACCTGGAGAGCAAGCTGGAGGCCGAGGAGCGGGCCCGGCTGATACAGCTGGAGCAGGAAGCCCAGTACCAGGCGCAGACGGCCTGGCTGTCGACGGGCGTCCTGAAGGAGATCAACGGCACGGCCACCGAGGCGGGGCGCAAGGCCGTGCAGTTCGCCACCGCGCAGATCGGCAAGCCGTACCAGTGGGGCGCCGTGGGGCCGGCCTCCTACGACTGCTCCGGGCTCACCTCCCAGGCGTGGCGGGCCGCGGGCAAGGGCATTCCGCGCACCTCGCAGGAGCAGCTGCGGCTGCTGCCGAAGATCGCCCTGAAGGACATGCGGCCCGGCGACCTGATCATCTACTTCGACGACGCCAGCCACGTCGGCATGTACGTGGGCGACGGCGCGATGGTCCACGCCCCGCGCCCCGGCCGCAACATCACCCTCGCCGGCGCCGGCTCCATGCCGATCAAGGCGGTGGTCCGGCCCGAGGCGTAGCAGGCGCGCGCCGGCGTACGGGGATCCGCAGCCGGTGCGGCCGGGCAGGCCTGGAGCCTGGAGTACGTGGCCGTTCGGTGGAGGCCGCGGGGAGGTTCCGCGCAGGTGCGGGAAGGGCGCCGGGAGGGCGCGGTCAGCCCGGCGGGGAGGCCCGGCGGTCCTGCCGCGGAAGCCGGTCCGGAAGGCAACCGCCCGCGCCCCGGGGACGTCTCGCTGGAGGGGCGAGCCCGTCCCCCGCCGTGACGTTGGTCATTCGGCGAGGCGGATTTTCCCCCGCGATAACGGCATATGACGCTGTCCCCGTACCGGAACGCCATTCCGTTCGGGCGCCGCGGACCGCTAGGGTCGGCCCACGAGCGCACCCTCGGGGGGAGGGAAGGAACCGGAGACGATGCCCGTACCCGTACCGCGGCAGAGGGAGATCCCTGCCACGGAGAACGGTCAGGCCGTACCGCCGCAGGCGTCCCTGACCCTGCTGGTGATCGAGGACGACCCCGCGGGGGGCCTCACCGTTCCGGAGATCCTCGACTCCGACGGCCAGCGCATCCGGCTCCGCACCGCCCGGAACCTCACCGAGGCGGCCCGCCTGCTCACGCCGGACGTCCACTGCATCCTGCTGGACCTGGCCCTGCCGAACCCGTCGGCCGCCGCCCGCGCGGCCCTGGCCGGCGCCCCGCCGGGCCCGGCCGACCGGCTCGACGTGCTGCGGGAGGTGCTGCGGATCGCCCCGCGCCACCCGGTCCTCGTCCTGACGGACGAGGCGGACGCCGAGCGCGCCGCCGAGGCCGTCCGGGTCGGGGCGCAGGACTTCCTCTTCCGCGACGAGCTGGACGGCAGGCTGCTCAGCCGGGCGATCCGGTACGCGGTCGAGCGCAAGCGCGCCGACACGGCCCAGTACAAGCTTGCAGAATCGAAACTGCGGGCCCAGGAGAACGCCCGCCTGGAGCGCGGCCTGCTGCCCACCCCGCTGCTGGACGGCTCCGACCTCCGCTTCGCCGCCCGCTACCGTCCCGGCCGCAGCCGGGCCCTCCTCGGCGGCGACTTCTACGACACCGTCCGCACCCCGGACGGCACCGTCCACGCCATGATCGGCGACGTGTGCGGGCACGGCCCGGACGAAGCCGCCCTCGGCGTCGAGCTCCGCATCGCCTGGCGCGCCCTCACGCTGGCCGGCCTGTGCGGCGACGACCTGCTGGCGACGCTGCAGGAGGTCCTCGACGTCGAGCGGCCCTGCGAGGAGATCTTCGCGACGCTGTGCACCGTCGACATATCCCCCGACGGCCGGCGCGCCGGCCTGTGCCTGGCCGGGCACCCGGCGCCGCTGGTCTCACGGCCGGGCCGGCCCGCGCAGCTGCTCCCGTACGAGAACAGCGGACCCGCGCTGGGCCTGCTGCCCAAGGCGCGCTGGCCGCGCCGCCAGGTGGAGCTCGGCGGCGCCTGGAGCCTGATGCTCTACACCGACGGCCTCATCGAGGGCCGCATCGGCGAGGGCAGGGAGCGGCTCGGGCAGGACGGCATGGTCGAGATGATCAACCGGCACCTGGCCCGCGGGCTGAGCGGCGAGGGCCTGCTGGAGGCCGCCGTCACCGAGGCCCGCCGGCTCAACGGCGGCGAGCTCACCGACGACGTCGCCGTGGTGCTCCTGTCCCGCAACGCCCCCTGACCGTACGCGTACGGGCCCCGCACCGGAGCGGGCGACGACCGGTCAGCGGCCGCCGTTGTAGGGGCCGTACGGGCCGTCGCTGCTGCTGCCGCCGCGGCGCGGGCCGCCGCCCGAGACCTGCTTGAGCGCGGGGCGGACGTCCACGAGGAACACGATCGTCGCGACGAGGCCCGCGATCTGGAGGAACAGCATCCCGAGGAAGAAGTCCACCAGCACGGTGACGCCGAGGATGACCATCCAGAAGGTCTTCGTCTGCTTGTCCGCGGCCCGGTAGGCGTCCTCCCTGGCCATCAGGGCGAAGACGAAGGCCACGACGGCCAGCGCCAGCATGGCGAACCCGAGCAGCGGGAGCACGCCGTTATCGAACCCGTTCATCAACATCGACTCGACCGCCTTCACACGTGCCCTGCCATGGCTGGTGCCTCTGCCTCCACGCTACCGGCACAGCACCCCTCATCCACCCCAACGGGCCGGACACCCCTCGGGTGCCCGGCTCCGTCGCGTTCAGCCCTCGACGCTCTCCTCGGCCTTCTTCGCCGGGGTCTTGCGCGTCGTGGTCCGGCGGGAGGCGGCCCTGTCGTCGGCCTGCGCCGCACCGGCCCCGCCGTCGACGGCGGCCGGCTGCGGGTCCGGCTCGACGGCGACCGCGATGTCGACGATCTCCTCCGAGACGTCGCCACGCCACTCGCGGACGGCCTGCTCGCCGCGCTCGGCCACCCGGTCGTAGGTCTCCTTGGCCTTCACCGCGTACTCGGCGGCCACTCCGACCCCGCGCATGGCGAGGTCCTGCGCGGTCTCGCCGATCTTCCTGGCGTCGATCGTGCCGAGGACCTCGGCGACCTTGGAGGTCACGACCTCCTGCGCCTCGCGGGCCTTCTGCTGCACGATCTTCGGGTCGGTGTTCTTCACCGCCTCGAAGCGGACGGGCGCCTCGACGCGCAGCTGCTCGATGAGGCCGGGCACCTTCTTGGCCTGCTCCAGCGCGATGTCGGCCGTGCCGGCGGCGAAGTAGAGGGGGGTCGGGTCGGCGAGGGTCTTCTTCAGGTCATCGGCGATGGCCATGTGGCTGGTCCTCCCGGATCACAGTTCGGTTCGTTGGGTGCTTCGTGGCGTCAGCGGACCCGCGGGGTCCGCGGGCGCTGCGCCGCCTTCCGGCTCCGCGCCGCCCGGCGCCTGCGCGGGGGCCGGTCCGGCCTCCTGCGCGTTCTCCTTGCGGAACGACTCGTAGACCTGGAGCAGCACCTGCTTCTGCCGCTCGCTGATGGACGGGTCGGCGAGTATGGCGGCCCGCGTCTCCACCTCGTCCCGGTCCCGCTCGTCCAGGATCCCGGCCTGCACGTACAGCGTCTCCGCGGAGATGCGCAGTGCCTTGGCCAGCTGCTGGAGGATGTCCGCGCTCGGCTTGCGCAGACCGCGCTCGATCTGGCTCAGGTACGGATTCGACACGCCGGCCGCGTCGGCCAGCTGCCGCAGCGAGAGCTGCGCCTGCCGCCGCTGCTCGCGGAGGTACTCGCCGAGATTGCCGACGTTGAGCGATGCCATGCGGTGATCCTGCCGCACCTTGCTAACTTTTGCAAGCAACCGCTTGCAGCATCTCCCACCCGCGGGGCTGCGCGTCCGTTGTGACTTCCAGCGTTGGCTGTCACATTCCAGCGCTTGTTGTCACGGCTGTGACGTGCAGAGCGGGTGCATAGGATCGCCGGCATGACGCTGCGACCTGTCCTGGTGAACATGAAGGCTCTTGATGACTCGGCGGTCGGCCGGTTCTGGGCAAAGGCGCTTGGCTGGAGCGTTAGCGGCGAGGGATCGGGCGCGACCGCCGCCAAACCCGTCGGCTTCGACTGGCTGGACCCGGTCGGCGTGTGCATCGACGTCATTGCCGTCCCGGAACCCAAGACGGCGACAAAGAATCGTGTGCACGTCGATCTCGCCACCACCTCTGCGGCCCATCAGACGGAGTTGGTCGCGCGTCTTGAAGCTCTCGGTGCGACGCCCGCCCAGGTGGGCCAGGGTGACGTGCCGTGGACGGTCCTCGCTGACCCGGAGGGCAACGAGTTCTGCGTGCTGGAGCCTCGGGAGATGTACCAAGACACCGGGCCGATCGCCCGGGTGGTGGTCGACTGCACGGATCCGCGAGCCATGGCCCGGTTCTGGGACGAGGCGATGGACTGGACCCTGCACGATGTGACGGATGACCATGCGGTGTGGCGCTCGGCCAAGGGTGTCGGCCCCTATCTTGAATTCCTCCGCTCGCCCGACGTGAAGACTGTGCCGGACCGCGTCCATCTTGACCTGGTGCCGGACCCTGGTGACGACAAGGAAGCGGAGGTCGCCCGACTGCAGGCCCTCGGCGCCGCCGACCTCGACGTCGGCCAGGGCGACGTCCCGTGGACGTGTCTTACCGACCCGGAGGGTCACGAGTTCTGCGTCCTCGCCCGGTCCTGACAGCCAGCGCTCGTCCGCGCAGCCGACCAGTCCGGCGTCGCGGCGTCGGCGGTCCCAGCGGACCAGCGTGCGGTAGCCGACCCGGTCCAGGCCCAGCAGCTTCGCCTGCCGGCGGTCCATGGACGCCAGTTCGGCGACCTTCGCCAGACGACGGGAGGTGAGTGTTGTGGTGGCCGGGTCGTACTCCGGCTTCGGCTCACCCGGACCAGGATGCAGCGGGTCGCCGCCGCGGAATCCGGTCTCCACCTCCAAGATGTGGGCCGGACGCAAGGCGGCGAGTTCCCGTCGTCCCGGCTCCAAGTCCTGCACTGTCTTCGGCTGCCGGCCCCGGCCGGATCCCTGAGCCGCGGTCCGGGACGAGGGGCGGCAGTTGGGATGGTTAGCCAGGAAGCGGAAGGTCGCCGGCTGCCGGATGCCGTCGTCGCGGACCAGGTGGACCCTGCCGAGTTCGGGCTCACAGCGTTCGACCGTCCATTCCCTGCCGTCCAGCACCAGGGCCGCACCCGGCGAGAGGTCCAGGACGGCCGCCGTCCTCATCACGCCTCCCCGGCGGGGTTGATCACCACGGACCGGTCACCGGACGCTCGGCCCAGGTCCGTGCCGAGACGCCGGTGCCAGAGCAGGTGCAGAAGCTGAGCACGAGCCAGCGGCGGATACGAGGTGGTGTCGGCGAGTTCCCCGAACGTGCCGCCCTCGCGAGCTGCCGCCACGAGCACCGGCCGTATCCCGAGCGGGTCGGACAGGGGCCGACGCTGAGAGGAGAAGGCATCGACCGCCACGGCAACATGATCCCTCCATCCCGCCGCGACGGTGTAGTGCCAGCCGCAGGCCAACGCGACCTCGGCGGTCGCAGCGAACGCCTCCAGATGCTCCGGCGCGATCAGCACCCGCGGCCGTACGTCGATCTGCCAGACGCCAGCCCGGGTCACCACCAGGAAGTCCGGAATGTGCCCCCTGCGTCCGGTCGCCGTGTCGAACAGCAGGTGCAGGGGCTGCGACAGCACGTCGACAAGGCCGGCCGCGAAGTAGAGGACCAGGAGCAGGCGGGCCTCCTCCAGACTCTCGGCCCCGTGATGACGGCCGGTACTGACGAGGAATTGCAGGTTGGGGCGATGACGCTGGGCCCATCGCCAGGAGAACCAACGCATCGGCGTGCCGTCCGCGATACGCGTGTGCGCCAGGTCCCGCACGGTGCGCGACACCTCGTCGCCCGCTGTCCGCCAGGTCGCCGTCCAACGGCGGGTCCACTCCGCCCCGAGATCCAGCCCGGTGCTGCCCGGCGCCACCGGCACCGGAACGAACAGGTCCTCCCACCAGCAGCTGTGCGACCACAGGCCACCGCCCCAAGCCGCAGCCGGGGACGGTGGCTGTACCGGGGAATGCGCTCCGTCCACACCACCACATGACCACCGCCGAGAACGCCAAGCGGGGGAGTCTCCGAACCTTGTGACAACTCGGCCTAGAAACGCCCGCACCTCTCGTATCGCCGTCGCCTCGGCCGTCCTCGGGGCCGGGTCGTGCTCGGCCTGGCCGGGGCGCTCGCGGCCAAGGGGGGCGGGGCGCCCTTCACGGCCGCCGGGGTCCTGTTCTCCGGGGGATGGCCCTGGGCCTGCTTCGGGGTCCTCGTCGGGTACGCCAGGCAGTCGAAGGCCGAGTCGGCCGTCCTCGCCCCGGCGGGGTTGGGCCTCGGGGTCGTCGTCTACTACCTGTGCAAGGCCTTCAGCCCCGTCGCGCCGATCGGAGTGGTCGTCTCCGGTGTGCCGCAGGCGCAGGTCAACTGGGCGGGGATGCTCGTGTGGGGTACCGCCGCCGTTCTCTTCGGCGCCCCGCTCGGCGTGTTGGGGAACCTGGCCCGGCACCCGGGCGTTGCGGGGCTCCCCTTCCGGCTGCTCGTGCCGCTGACCGCCTTCTACGAGACCTCCCTGCGGCTCGGCACCGAAGGGGCCGCCGGGTCGGTCGCCACGGCGGTCTGGAGCACCGTACGGGCGCTCGCCGTGCTCGCCGCCGTGGCCCTCGCCGGGCACACGGCGTGGCGGTGGCGGCGCCCGGCGGGCCCCCGCTGAGCAGCGGCGGCGCCCCGCCGGCACCCACTTTTTTGTGGGTACTGGGCAACCGCCCCGCACCGCGCCACCCTTGATCCGGGGGCCGGCGGCCGGCGGATCGGAAGGGAGGCACCCGGCTACGGGGCCGACTGCTCCCCCATGAGCCGCTCCAGCCTGCGGTGCCCCCAGTCGGACACCGGGCCGAGCGCGTCGGAGAGCTCGCGGCCGAAGGCGGTCAGCGAGTACTCGGTCTTCGGCGGCAGCACGTCGTGCACCTCCCGGTGCACGAGCCCGTCCGCCTGCATCTCGCGCAGCGCCTGCGTCAGCACCTTCTCGCTGAGGCCCGGCAGCTGCCGGCGCAGTTCGCCGGGCCGGCACGGGCCCGACTCCAGCAGCCAGAGCAGGGCCGTCTTCCACTTGCCGTCGATCACAGCGATGGCGGCGGTCACTCCGCACACCTCCGTGTCCCGGGCACGACCACGCGTCATGCGCCCCCCATTCCATCCGTCCACCCACGTACGGGAGCCGAACCATGTCCACGTCCACGTCCACGCAGCACACCGTCCCGCAGCCCTCCGACCAGTCTGCCGTGACGGTGCTCGGCCTGGGCCCGATGGGCCGCGCCCTGGCCGGCGCGTTCCTCGACGCGGGCCTGCGCACCACCGTCTGGAACCGGACGCCGGGCCGGGACGCGGAGCTGACGGCCCGCGGGGCGGTCGGCGCCCGCTCGCCCGAGGAGGCCGCCGCCGCGAGCGGGCTGACCGTGGTCTGCGTGGTGAACCAGGACGCCGCCGACGGCATCCTGCGCCGCGAGGCCGTCGCCGACGCGCTGCGCGGCCGGACGGTCCTCAACCTGACCGCCGACACCCCGCAGCGGGCCCGCGCCGCCGCCGACTGGGCCGCCGCGCACGGCGTCCGCTACCTCGACGGCGCGATCATGACGCCGAACACGACGATCGGCACCCCCGACGCGGTGTTCCTCCACTCCGGCCCGCAGGAGCTGTACCGGGAGCACCGGCCCGTGCTGGCCGTGCTCGGCGGCACCCACACCCACCTCGGCGAGGACATCGGCCGGGCGGCGGCGTACGACATCGCGCTCCTCGACGTCTTCTGGACGGCGATGGCCGGCTACGCGCACGCCCTGGCGGTGGCGCGGGCCGAGGGCATCACCGGCCGGGAGCTGGCCCCCTTCGCGCAGGGCATCGCCGCGATCCTCCCGCCGATCTTCGCGCAGACGGCCGAGGAGGCCGACGCAGGCGGCTACTCCGGCAAGGACAACCCCATCACCTCGGCGGCCTCCTCCATGGCGCACATCGTCGAGGCGTCCGAGGCACACGGCATCGACGCCGGGATGATGCGCGCGGCCGAGGGGTGGGCGCGCCGCGTCGTCGGCCTGGGCCACGGCACGGACGGGTTCATCCGGATCGCGGAACTCCTGGGCCGCCGCTGAGACCCGCCGGCCGCCCGTACGCGGACGTCCTGCGCCGGTACGAGAGGGCCAGCGCGCCCAGCAGCGGCCCCCAGGCGACCAGCGGCAGGTACAGGAGGCCGACCACGAGCGCGCCGTGCGGGGTCATGTCCGGGTGGGGCAGCGCCCACCACAGCGCGAACGGGGTCCAGGCGCAGGCCAGCAGGACGGCAGTCACGCCGGCCGCGGCGGCGACCGCGCGTGCCGGGAGGCGGCGGCCGCCCAGCCGCGGGATCCAGGCGGGCAGCACCACGCCCCAGGGCCGGACCAGGCCCAGCGCGAGCAGGGCGAGCAACTCGCTGCCGAGGGTGACGCCGAGCGCGTACGCCCGCCCCCAGCCGGGCAGGCCCGCCGCCGCGTACCCGGCCTCGGTGTACCCGGCCGTGAAGCCGGCGGCGAGCAGCAGCCGCCAGATGCCGGTGGGCAGCGTCAGCAGGGCGACGGCGTGTGCGGCGCGCACCGCCCAGCGGGGCGCGGCGGGTACGGGTACGGGGGCGGGTATGGGGGCGGAACCGCTGCGGCATGTCATGTACACCAGCGTGTCGGCGGGCCCCGCCCCGCGCGTCGGTCGCAGGTGCGGTCCCTCCCGCGCCTCCCGGCCGACCCCGCGGCGGCCGGCCTCCCCCGCCCGGGGGAGGCCGGCCCACGCGCGCGGGGGTTACGGCCCCTCCGCGCGCCGTCACAGGGTGCGCGTGGCGACGACCACCGTCGCCCAGAACTCCTCCGACTCGACCGTCCGCACGGCGAGGCCCGCCGCCTGAAGGGCCGCGGCCGTGTGCGGCGCCTGCCGTCCGCTCGTCTCGATGAGCAGCCGCCCGCCCGGCGCCAGCCAGTGCGGGGCGCCCGCCGCGATGCGCCGGTGGACGTCCAGCCCGTCCGGGCCGCCGTCCAGCGACACCGGCGGCTCGTGGTCGCGCGCCTCGGACGGCAGCAGCGCGATCTCGTCCGTCGGCACGTAGGGCGCGTTGGCGAGCAGGACGTCCACCCGGCCGCGCAGCTCCCCCGGCAGCGCCCCGTACAGGTCGCCCTCGTACACCCGCCCGCCGTACGGGGCGGTGTTGGCGCGCGCGTAGGCGAGCGCGCCCGGGTCGATGTCGGCGGCGTGCAGCTCGGTGCCGGCGCCCAGCCGGGCCGCGACCGCGGCGCCGACGGCGCCCACGCCGCAGCACAGGTCGAGGACCACCGCCTGCGGGCGGCCGTCCGCCGCGGCCAGCGCGACGGCCTCCTGCACCAGGAACTCGGTGCGCCTGCGCGGGACGAACGCCCCTGCGCCGACCCGCATGCGCAGCCCGCAGAACCCGGCCCAGCCGACGACGTGCTCCAGCGGCTCCCCGCCGGCCCGGCGGGCGACCAGCGCGGCCAGGACCGCCTCGTCACCGCCGGCCGCGGCCGTGAGCAGCGCCGCCTCCTCCTCCGCGAAGACGCACCCGGCGGCGCGCAGCGCAGCGACCGTCGCCTCCGCGACCGCCGGCTCCGCTTCCGCCGCTTCCCCTGCTTCCCCTGCTTCCTGCACGTCCCGCTCTCCCCGCATGCCGCTGCCCGTACCTTCCGTCCTCCCGCTCCCGCCGCCCCGCGCTCAGAACACGTCCGGGCACCACGGCCGCCGGGCCGTCCGGAACACCGCGTCCGCGAGGGCCAGCGCCCCCGGCCGCTCCTCGGCCACCCTCCCCAGCGCGCCGAGCCGTACCGCTGACTCGTCGCCGAGGTAGAGCGCGCCGAGCGCCGAGACGTCCAGGCTCAGGTCCGCGGCCTGGCGGGTGCGCGCGCACTCCCCCGTGCCCGCGTCCAGCCGGTAACGGCCGGCGGCCGGCCCGCCCGGGTCGCGGACCTCCAGGACGAGTGTCCCCGGCACCGCGTACGTCCGCGCACCGAGGGCCCGTACGACGTCCAGGACCCGCACCCACAGGAAGTCGGCGGCGGTCACCGGGCGCGCCGCGCGCGGGTCGGGCAGCAGGTGCGGCAGCAGGTCGTCGGGGGCGCGGTAGCCGCTGCGGACCTTCTGCACCCAGTCGATGGAGCACACGAAGTGCCACAGCGCCCGCTCGGCGGCCGGGGTCGCCGCGAGGAGGTCCCGGACCCGGACCGTGTTCATGGGCACCTTGGCGTCGGCCCAGACGTCGTCCGCGGTGTAGCGGACGAGGCCGGCGACCTCGCCGTCCGCCGTGCGGTAGACGGCCTGGAAGCCCTCCCGGTACGGGCGGTGCGAGAACGCCTCCAGCCCCGTCGCGAGGGCCCACCAGCGCTCGTCGCGGCTGACCATGCCGTGCCGCTCCCCGCGCAGCCGGTCGTGCAGGGCGGGGCCGACGCGGCGCACCTCGGCGGTGTCGACGAGGTCGATGCGTCCGCCGTCGCCGGTCCCGGACCGGCGGAGGTCGAGCCCGGCGCGCGGTACGTCGACCTCCCACTCGGTGATCGAGGCCGCGGGCCCGTACCCGTAGCGGCCGTAGATCGGGTACTCGGCGGCGATCAGCGTCGAGACGGTGTCGCCGCGCTCGGCGGACGCGGCGGCGTCGGCGGCGACCATGCGGGTCAGCAGGCCCTGCCGGCGGTGCGTGGGCAGCACGGTGACGTTGCTGAGGGCGCTGGAGACGACCGTCGCCCCGCCGGGGACGGTCAGCTCCTGCCGGAAGGAGCGCAGGGTGCCGACGCAGGCGCCGGTGTCGCGGTCGAAGGCGCCGATGATGCGGTCCGGGTCGCTGTGCCGGGCCCGCTGCGCGGCATCCGACTCCGTCACCGGGGAGGCCGTCAGGAAGCCGGTGCTGACCGTCTGCATCCACTGGGTCAGTTCGGAAGCGGCAATGGGCCGGACGTCAGCGCTCATGGGACGCCACGCTAGTGCGCCGTGCGCGCTGCCGTCGCCGGGATTTCCGCCGGGGGCTCCCGCGGCGGCAGCGGGAGCCTGCGGACCGCCGGCTCAGGCCAGGAGGTCGTCCACCTGGGCCTCCCCCTCCCGGTAGCGCCGGGTGATCTCGGCGCTGCAGTCGTCCGCGGTGCGCTGCAGCTGCTGTCTGCGGCGCGAGACCTGCTGCTCGTACCCCGTCAACCGGCCCATCGCCTCATGGAGTTCGGCGTCCGTGCGGGCCCCCAGGTCCGACAGCTCGACGTCGGACAGCATCTCCGCCGCCAGCACCCGGTACTCCTCTCCGCGCGGGGTGCCGAGCGTGACGTGCCGGGCGGAGGCGCTGCGGCTGGACGGCGCGTCCGCGAGGATCTCCGAGAGCCGGTCCACCACCGGCGCCTCGGGCGGCACGGGGGCCTCCGGGTCGCTGCGCCGGGCGAGTTCGGCGCGCAGGATGTCGATCCGGCCCTGCAGGAGCCGGCGGACGTAGCTGAGGTCGGCCTCCTCGCGCTGGGCCTCGCGGCGCAGTGCACGCAGTTCCGGCAGGCCGAGCGCGGTGGCGGGCGTGGTCGGCGCCTGCCCCGGCTCCTCAGCGCTGCGCTGCGCGGGCGGCCGTACCGTTCCGGCTGCCGGAGCGGCGGCGCCGGCAGGTGGTGCGGGTGGTGCGGGTGATGGTGGTGATGCAGGTACGGAGGTACCAGAAGTATTCATGTGAACGTGTCCGTCCCCTCGACCGGTGCATGGGCTCTCCCCCGTGCCCGCGTGACGCGTGGGGCCGGGGGGAAGCACCGCCTGCGTGCATCGTGCCACTCTCCGTGGTGCGGGCGCAGTCCTGCGCCACCCGTTCGGCCGCGGGGAAGTGCCCGCCTGGTACACAGGTGGTATGCGAGCAGTGGTGCAGAGGGTGGACGGCGCGAGCGTCGTCGTGGCCGGTGAGACCGTGGGCGAGATCGTCGGCGAGGGGCTGTGCGTCCTGGTGGGCGTCACCCACGACGACACCCCCGAGAAGGCGGCGCAGCTGGCCAGAAAGCTGTGGTCGGTGCGGATCCTGGAAGGCGAGAAGTCGTGCAGCGACGTCTCCGCGCCGCTCCTGGTGGTCTCGCAGTTCACGCTGTACGGCGACGCCCGCAAGGGCCGCCGCCCCACCTGGAACGCCGCCGCGCCCGGCGGCGTCGCGGAGCCGCTCGTCGACGAGGTCGTCGCGCAGCTGCGTGCGCTGGGGGCGACGGTGGCGACGGGCCGGTTCGGCGCGGACATGCGGGTCTCGCTGACGAACCACGGCCCGTTCACCATCGTCATCGACGTCTGACGGCGGTCCGCGCCTACGGGGCGACGACGACCTCCTGGGCGGCGGCCGTCGCCCCCGCCAGCAGCGGGGCGTCCACCGGCACGTTCCGCTTGACCAGGGCGAGCGCGATCGGGCCGAGCTCGTGGTGGCGGACCGCCGTCGTCACGAAGCCCAGCTGCCGGCCCTCCGCCCCGTCGGCGGCGAGCCTGACCGGCGCCCCGTGCGCCGGGAGGTGCACCTCCGAGCCGTCCAGGTGCAGGAAGACCAGGCGGCGCGGCGGCTTCCCCAGGTTGTGGACGCGGGCCACCGTCTCCTGCCCGCGGTAGCAGCCCTTCTGCAGGTGCACCGCGGTGCCGATCCAGCCCAGCTCGTGCGGGATGGTGCGGTGGTCGGTCTCCAGGCCGAGCCGCGGCCGGTGCGCCTCCACGCGCAGCGCCTCGTACGCGAGCAGGCCGGCTGCCGGCCCGTTTCCGGCCGCGAAGGCCTCCAGCTCGCCGCGGGGCAGGAACACGTCCCGGCCGTGCGGGGTCTCGCGTACGACGAGCTCCTTGTCGACCTCGGCGATGGACCCGGCGGGCAGGTGCACGACGGCGAAGTCACCGGTCCGGTCGGCGACTTCGACGCGGTAGAAGAACTTCATCGACTCCAGGTAGGCGATCAGCGCCTCCCCGGTGCCCGGCTCGACGTGCGCCCACACCGTCTCGCCGTCGTCGACGAGGTACAGCGCGTGCTCGATGTGCCCGTTCGCAGAGAGGATCAGCGCCTCGGTGGCCTGGCCGGGCGGGAGTTCCGTCACGTGCTGGGTGATCAGCAGGTGCAGCCAGCTCAGCCGGTCCGGTCCGGTGACGGCGACGACCCCGCGGTGCGAGAGGTCGACGAAGCCTCGGCCGTCGGCGAGTGCGCGCTGCTCGCCGTACAGCTCTCCGTAGTGGGCGGCGACGCCCTCGTCGCGGCCTTCGGCCTGTACGGCGCCGGGGAGGTTCAGCAGGGGGCTGGTCATGGGACCAAGCGTACGACCCCGTCAGGCGGGCTCGGCAGGGCGCTCGGCGGCGCACGCGCGACACAGGCCGAAGATCGCGAAGTGCTTCATGTCGGTGTCGAAGCCGAAGGCGCCGCGGAGCTTCTCGGTGAACTCGGCGGCGATGCCGACGTCCGCCTCGATCACCCCGGCGCACTCGCGGCACACCAGGTGGATGTGGTGGTGCCGGTCGGCAAGGTGGTAGGTCGGCGCCCCGTGCCCGAGGTGGGCGTGGGAGACGAGCTTCAGCTCCTCCAGCAGCTCCAGCGTCCGGTAGACGGTGGAGATGTTGACCCCGGAGGCGGTCTTGCGGACGTGCGCGAGGATGTCGTCCGGCGTCGCGTGGCCGAGGGCGTCCACGGCTTCCAGCACGAGCTGGCGCTGCGGCGTCAGCCGGTATCCGCGCTGCCGCAGGTCGCTCTTCCAGTCGGTGCCGGAGGCACGGTCGGGGCTTTCGGGGCTCACCACGGGCCCAGTGTAAGCGCGCGGCGGGGACCGCGGGCGGGCTGCCCGCGGTCCCCGCCGGGACGCGCTGCGGGGCCGGCCGGCGCACCGGCCGGCGGCGGATCAGCGGAAGAAGGCGATGCCGTCGTCGGGCATGTCCGGGAGGTTGCGCGCCATCTCGGCGACCTCCTCCGGGGTGACGACCTTCTTGAGCTGGGCCGACATGTAGGGGCGCAGCTCGACGTCCGGGGTGGCCTTCTCCCCGACCCACATCAGGTCGCTCTTGACGTAGCCGTAGAGGCGCTTGCCGCCGCTGTATGGGCCGGAGGCGGCGGTGCGGGCCACCGCGTCCGTGGCCAGGTCGATCTGCGGCTTCTGGTGGGCGAGCTCGCCGTACCAGACCTCGACGACGCCCTGGTCGCGCACCATGACGACCTCGATCCTGCGCTCGGCGTCGATGCGCCAGTAGCCGGACTCGGACTCCAGCGGCCGCACCTTGCGGCCCTCGGCGTCGAGGACCCAGGTGGACGAGGTGTACGCCAGGAAGTCCCGGCCGTCGTGGCTGAAGACGACCTCCTGGCCGAAGTTGCACTTCTCCTCACCCGGGAAGTCGAAGACGCCAGCGCCCTCCCAGGTGCCGAGGAGGAAGGCGAGGGGGACGAGGCCCGGGTTCAGGTCGGACGGGATCTGGATCATGAATGGCTGCTCAGGCGATCTGTGGGAGGGGGTTCCGGGTCCGGGGAGGCCGATCCGTGGATCAGCGCTGGCCCTGGTACAGCTTCTTCACGGCGAGGCCGGTGAAGGCCAGGACGCCGACGCAGACCAGGACGAGCAGGGAGGTGAAGAATGCCTCAAGCACGGGGGACTCCTCGGAGGTGTCGGTGTGGCGGGTACGGGCCGGTCCCCAAGCCTACTGTCCGCCCGCCCGCACCACTCCCCGAGGTGCCCCGCCCGCGCGGCCGGGGCGGCGCGGCGGCGCGGGCGGGGCGCGGTCAGCCGAGGAGCTGGCTCTGCAGGATGACCGTCTGGTGGAACGGGACGGACGCCACCCCGCCCCTGCGGGACTGGAACACGGCGGCCTGCACGTCACCCGACTGGATGCACCCGACCCGGACCTCCTCGTCCCCGACGGGCGCGGCCTCCGCGAACACGTCCACCTTGCCGTGCAGGGCCGGGTTGGGCTGGGCGAACTTCGCCTTCCTCCAGTCGGAGTCGTCCTCGATCCGGTTCACCCCGTTGACGTTCATGGTGCTGCCGCACCGGTCGGGGTCGTCGGCGAAGTCGGGGGCGGAGAAGCGCAGCAGGTAGACACGGGTGCGGCTGCCGTCGGGCATGGTCCAGGCGCGCCCGGCGATCTGGCGCAGGCCCTCGTCGGTGAACTCCTGCTTCATCCATGGACGATCATTCGTCGGGCGGGCGGCGCTTGCCGTCGAGCTCGTCCCACCACTCGTCCGACTTCGGGTCGCCCGAGGGGGCGTCCCACCAGCGGTCCTCGGGGCCGCGGCGGTTGGCGACCACCGCCGCGACCGGCGGGATCACCATCGCCACCACGCACAGGGCCACCGCGGCCTCGACCGACAGCAGCCGGACGAAGGACCAGGCCGAGACGAAGAGGAAGAGGCACACGCCCATCAGGACGAAGTAGATGCGGCGCCGGCGCGCGTACATGCCCCCAGCCTAGGGCCGCGACCGCCCGGCCGTCCGTGTCCCGGACGGCGCGGAGGGCCGCACCCCGCTCCAGTGGCGTCCAACCCCCTGGGGTGCGGCCCCCCGGCCGGTTCATGGGCTCCCGGTCGCGGGATCAGACCGCGATGGCCACGTCCGTCACGCCGCCGGCCTCGGAGACGACGACGGCGCGGTCCGCCTGGCCGCCGGGCACGAGGGCCCGCAGCGTCCACGAGCCGGTCGCCGCGTAGAAGCGGAACTGGCCGGTCGCGGAGGTCGGGACCTCCGCGGTGAACTCGCCGGTCGAGTCGAGGAGGCGGACGTAGCCGCTGACGGGCTCGCCGTCCTTGGTCACCTGGCCCTGGATGGCCGTCTCACCGGGCTTGAGGGTGGCGAGGTCGGGCCCGCCGATCTGTGCTCCGCACATGTGTCTCTGTCCTGTCCTGAGAGAAGTCGTTCTACCGGGCGTCGCGTGCCCTGATTACTTGCCTGCGCCCAGCTCGATCGGCACGCCGACGAGGGAGCCGTACTCGGTCCACGAGCCGTCGTAGTTCTTGACGTTCTCCTGGCCCAGGAGCTCGTGCAGCACGAACCAGGTGAGCGCGGAGCGCTCGCCGATGCGGCAGTAGGCGATGGTGTCCTTCGCCAGGTCGACCTGCTCGGTCTCGTAGAGGGCCTTGAGCTCCTCGTCGGACTTGAAGGTGCCGTCGTCGTTGGCGTTCTTCGACCACGGGATGTTGCGGGCGCTCGGCACGTGGCCGGGGCGCTGCGACTGCTCCTGCGGCAGGTGGGCCGGGGCGAGCAGCTTGCCGGAGAACTCGTCGGGCGAGCGGACGTCGACCAGGTTCAGGGTGTTGATGGCGGCCACGACGTCGTCGCGGAAGGCGCGGATCGAGGTGTCCTGCGGCTTGGCCTTGTACTCGGTGGCCGGGCGGTTCGGAACCTCGGAGCCGTCGACCAGGTCGCGGGAGTCGAGCTCCCACTTCTTGCGGCCGCCGTCGAGGAGGCGGACGTCCTGGTGGCCGTACAGCTTGAAGTACCAGTAGGCGTACGACGCGAACCAGTTGTTGTTGCCGCCGTAGAGGACGACGGTGTCGTCGTTGGAGATGCCCTTCGCGGAGAGCAGCTTCTCGAAGCCCTCCTGGTCGACGAAGTCGCGGCGGACCGGGTCCTGGAGGTCCTTCTTCCAGTCGATCCGGACGGCGCCGGCGATGTGGTTCTTGTCGTAGGCGGACGTGTCCTCGTCCACCTCCACGATGACGACGTTGGCGTCGTTCAGGTGGGCCTCGACCCAGTCGGCGTCGACGAGGACGTCGCTGCGGCTCATGGTTTCTCCTCCGGGGCAGTGTGCGGCGGGGCGGTGCGGGTGCTGCGGGCTGGCAGAGGTGCTGCGCTGCCGCGTGGGCGGCGGGGCAGGCGCTCGGGCGGCCGCTGGGCGCGGGGAGGCGTCAGCGGGCAGGCCGGGGCGGCTGCACTGCGGTCACGCGGGAAGTACGGTCGTCCGACGGGCGGAGCGGATGGCGCTCTCGGGTCACATGGATCGACAGAGCATGGCGGCGACGCGACACAGGTCTACTGCCCGTCGCTTCGTGAGGTCCGCCTGCTGATGCTTCATAGCCATGGATCGTAGGGAGGAACCGGCCGCCCTGTCACCGGTGTGTCATATACCGAGACGGAATCATCCGCATAGCGGGATCAGATGGCGTCCGGGCAGCTCCGCGGGGGCCCTCCGGACGCCCCGCGCAGGCCGCCTTTCTGCGGATCGGACCGTCCTGTCTCACGATCCGGCCAGGGAGACGTCCGTACCGCCCAGCTCCAGGCGGACGCCGGCCTCGTCGGAGGTCAGCCCCGTCAGCCGCAGCCCGGACGGCAGGCCGCCGTCGAGGCGGCGGTCGAAGTCGGTCTTGCGGCGCACGGCGCCCTCGATGCCGGGGATGCCCTCGCCGGGCACCTCGTCGGCCCGGACCCGGACGAGCTTGCCGCCGCCGTCGCCGCCCGCGTCGACGAGGCTGACGCTGGAGACCACGCTCCGCGTGAAGGTCCGGCCCAGCAGCTCCACCGAGGCGGTCACCTTCACCTTGTCCCGCTCCCCGCCGTATGCCAGCTTCACCCCGCTCTGCGAGGCCTGTGTCAGGTCCGGGTACGTGATCAGCGCCGAGCCCTCGGCGCTCTTCGCGGTGCCGCCGCCGTAGTCCGCGTCCAGCTTCACGCCGCGGAAGGTCGCGGCCAGCTCCGACAGGCGCGTCTTGCGGCCGTCGGCGACGGCGTCGACGCCGGTGACGCGTACGTCCACCCGGTTGAGCTCGTGGCTGAGCGCCTGGGTGAGGAAGGGGAAGCCGTGGATCTCGGCCTCCGCGGTGCCCGCCAGTCCCTGGCGGGCCCGTATTCGGTCGGCCAACCGGTCCTCGGCGTACCCGGCCGCGAACCGGTCGGCGGCCACGAACAGGCCGCCCAGCACCACTGCGACGAACACGACGACACGCAGGACGCGCACGTGCCTCTCCCCCCTCTAGACCCGGTACGTGCCCCCTAGTTGACCACGCGGGGGCGCCGCGGGGCCGCTGCCCGGGCCCGCGCGGCCCGGCGCGCCGTCAGCCGACCACCCGCCCCAGCAGGTAGACGGCCGGGGCGGCCGCCGCCAGCGGCAGCGCCACTCCGGCGGTCATGTGCACGAACTTCGACGGGTAGTCGTACGCCGCCACGCGCAGCCCGATCAGCGCGCACACCCCGGCGGCCAGGCCCAGCAGTGCCCCACCCGCGCCGATGGAGGTCAGTGCGCCGACGGCGATGCCGGAGCCGGCCGCCGCGGCCAGCGAGACGCCGGCCGAGGGCGCGGGCGGCAGGGGCAGCGCGCGGACGAACACGGCGACGGCCACGGCGACCGCGCCGACCGACACGGCGGCGGACCCGGCGGCCAGGAAGCCGGCGCACACGATGGCGAGGGCGGCGGAGGCCACCGAGGCCATGAGGCCGTACATCCGCTCGTCGGGGTCCGCGGCGCTGCGCAGCTGGAGGACCAGGGTCAGCAGCACCCACACGCCGAGGGTGCCGATGATCGCGCCGGGGCCGTGGACGGCGTCGACCGCGAGGACGGCGGCGTCCGCGACGAGCGCGCCGAGGAAGGCGAGGGCGATGCCCTGGCGGGCGGGCCACATGCCGTTCAGGCGGAACCACCCGGCGGCCGTGAGCCCCTGGAGGACGACGAGCGGGAGAAGCAGCGCGAGGTCGCCGAAGGGGGCGGCCGCGGCGAGCAGCAGGCCGAGCGCGGCGGTCAGCAGGGCCGACTGCGGGCCCGGGTCGATGATCGGCGAGAGGCCTTCCGCGCGGGCCTGTGCGGGGTCGACGGCGCGCATGGTGTTGCCGCCGAGGGTGGGCGGCGAGTACGCGGGATCCTCGCCCGGCGCCTGAGGCCCGCCGGGCTGCCCGGCGGGGCCGCCCGGCTGCGCGGCGCCGGGGGCGGCGGCCTGCGGTGCCGGGTCGGCGGCGGCCTGCGGGGGCAGGTAGGCGGTGGCCTCGGCCCAGCTCTCGGCACCCGGCGCGGCCCCGGCGGGGCCGGCGGCGGCCGGAGTCTCCTCACGGAACCAGCCGTCGGGGACGCCCGCACCCTCGCGCACTGGCGGCAGATAAGCAGTCTCGGCGGCTGCCGCGGCATCCTGCACCGGCGGCGGATACGGGGCCCCGGGAGCGGCAGCGTCCCGTACGGGCGGCAGGTACGCGGTCTCGGCGGCAGCGGCCGCGTCCCGGACCGGCGGCAGGTACGCCGTCTCGGCAGCGGCGGCCGCATCCCGGACCGGCGGCAGGTACGCGGTCTCGGCGGCTGGGGCCGCGTCCTGGACCGGCGGCAGGTACGCCGTCTCGGCGGCCCAGTCGTGGCCCGGCGCGGCCGCGGGGGCCGGAGCGGGGGCCGCGGGGGCCTCGTCGCGGAACCAGCCGTCCGGAACCGCGGGCTGCGCCGGGTACTGCGGCGCAGCCTGGGCCGGATAAGCCTGCGGGTAGGGGTTCTGGGACCAGTCCGCGGCGGGGGCCGGCTGCTGCGGGGCGGCCGGGGCGGCGGGGGACTCGTCCCGGAACCACCCCTCGGGGGCGACGGGCCGCTCCGGAGCCGACTGCCCCGGCAGCCCGCCGAGCGGCGGCTGCGGGGACTGCGCCTGCGGATGCAGGCCCGGCTCGGGCTGCTGCACGGGCTGGTACGCCGTGTCCCACGTCGGCGCCTGCCAGGTCTGGGTGCCGTACGGGTCGGCCTCGGGAACCGGCTGCTGCGCCCCGTACGCACCCGGCTGCTGCTGGTGCTGCGGCTGCTGCGGCTGCTGCGGCTGCTGCGGCTGCTGGTGCTGCGGGTACGACTGGTGGTGGTGCTGCTGCTGCTGCTCGGGGTGCTGCTGCCCGTACTGCCGGCGCTGCTGTTCGTCGGGAGTGCTCATCGTCTTCCGCTCACCCGCCCGCGAACGGCGGGAGCACCTCGACGGTGCCCCCCTCGGTCAGCAGGACGGCGTCGTGCGGGCGCTTGCCCACAGGCTCGTCGTTCACGAGGAAGGAGCAGCGCAGCAGCACCCGGGTCAGCTCCCCGGGATGCCGTTCGCGCACTGCGTCGAGCGCCTCGGCCAGTGTCCGCGCCGAGTACGGCTCCTCCGCCGTCCCGGACGCGGCCTTGGCCGCCGCCCAGTAGCGGATGGTTCCGGTTGCCACTGCAGCTCCTATCGTCGGCTCTCTACCGTCGGCCTCCATGATGGCCCCTCCCGCCCGCTGCTCCGGCGCGCCCGCACACGCCCTGCATGCGCCCCGCGCGCGCACCGGCGGCCCCCGCCCGCTGCGCCAAACATCCCCCGAACCCCCGAAAGCGGGGCATAGGCTGGTTCCGGAGGGTGGCACGGACCACAGAAGCGGAGTCGGCGAAGCCTCGGCCCGCCGCCGGGCGGTGGGCTATTCTGCTGGCGAAGGATCCGGGCAGCGCAGCCCCCGGGTCCTTTTGTGCTTTCGGCACGTTGATCGGGCCGGGAACAGTGACATCCGTGCGGGCCCCCGGGGCGCGGAGCCCGCACGGCCGCCGCACGCGCACCGCGCACCACGTACGAAGCAGTACCGCGAAAGTCCTCGACGGGACCGAGGAGGAACCGACGTGACGGACCAGCGAACCGTGCACCACCGACCGACCCGGGCAGGGGGTCGGGCATGAGCTCCCTCCTGCTGCTGACGAACGCCCTCCAGCCGTCCACCGAGGTGCTGCCGGCCCTGGGCCTGCTGCTGCACAGCGTGCGCGTCGCCCCCGCCGAGGGGCCCGCCCTGGTCGACACCCCCGGGGCGGACGTCATCCTCGTCGACGGCCGCCGCGACCTGCCGCAGGTCCGCTCGCTGTGCCAGCTGCTGCGCTCCACCGGGCCCGGCTGCCCGCTGATCCTCGTCGTCACCGAGGGCGGCCTCGCGGCCGTCACCGCCGACTGGGGCATCGACGACGTCCTCCTCGACACCGCCGGCCCCGCCGAGGTCGAGGCGCGGCTGCGGCTGGCCACCGGCCGCCGGCAGCTCGGCTCCGACGACTCCCCCATGGAGATCCGCAACGGCGACCTGTCGGTCGACGAGGCCACCTACTCCGCGAAGCTGAAGGGCCGGGTCCTGGACCTCACCTTCAAGGAGTTCGAGCTGCTGAAGTACCTGGCGCAGCACCCGGGCCGGGTCTTCACGCGCGCCCAGCTCCTCCAGGAGGTATGGGGGTACGACTACTTCGGAGGCACCCGGACGGTGGACGTGCACGTCCGGCGGCTGCGTGCGAAACTCGGCCCCGAGCACGAGTCGCTGATCGGGACCGTCCGCAACGTCGGGTACCGGTTCGTCACCCCGGAGAAGGTCGAGCGGGCCGCCGCCGAGGCCGCGGCGCAGGCCGCCGCGGCCCTTCCGGCGGAGGCCCGGTGAGGGCCTCCCCCGTATGGAGGAACCTCCTGTGATCGTCCGGTCGGCAGGACGGCCTGCCCAGAGGTAGGTCCCCCCGCGTAGACTCCCGGCGTGGCCAAGGTGACGCGGGATGACGTGGCGCGACTTGCGGGTACTTCGACCGCCGTCGTGAGCTACGTCATCAACAACGGACCCAGGCCGGTCGCCCCGGCCACGCGCGAGCGTGTCCTCGCCGCGATCAAGGAGCTGGGCTACCGTCCGGACCGGGTCGCCCAGGCGATGGCGTCGCGGCGCACCGACCTCATAGGCATGATCGTGCCCGACGCGCGCCAGCCGTTCTTCGCGGAGATGGCGCACGCGGTCGAGCAGGCCGCCGCCGAGCGCGGGAAGATGGTGCTCGTCGGGAACTCGGACTACCGGGACGAGCGGGAGGTCCACTACCTGCGGGCCTTCCTCGGCATGCGGGTGTCCGGACTGATCCTGGTCAGCCAGGGCATGAGCGAGCGGGCCGCCTCCGAGATCGAGGCCTGGGACGCGCGGGTCGTGCTGCTGCACGAGCGGCCCGAGGCCATCGACGACGTCGCGGTCGTCACCGACGACATCGGCGGCGCCCAGCTCGCCACCCGCCACCTCCTGGAGCACGGGCACGAGTACGTCGCCTGCATCGGCGGCATCGAGAACACGCCGTCGGTCGGCGACCCGGTCGCCGACCACGTCGAGGGCTGGCGCCGGGCCATGCTCGAATCCGGCCGGTCCGTCGAGGGCCGCCTCTTCGAGGCCCCCTACAACCGCTACGACGCCTACCGGGTCGCGCTGGAGGTCCTCTCCGGCCCGAACCGGCCGCCGGCGATCTTCTGCGCCACCGACGACCAGGCGATCGGCGTGCTGCGCGCAGCCCGCGAGCTGCGCATCGACGTGCCCGGCGAGCTGGCCGTCGCCGGCTTCGACGACGTGAAGGAGGCGGCGCTCACCGATCCGCCGCTGACCACGATCGCCTCGGACCGCCCGGCGATGGCCCGGGCCGCCGTCGACCTCGTGCTCGACGACGGGCTGCGGGTCGCGGGCTCGCGGCGGGAGCGGCTCAAGCAGTTCCCGTCCGCGCTGGTCGTGCGCCGCTCCTGCGGCTGCTCCTGACGCGGCCGCCGGACGCACCGCCGGCAACGCCGGATCCCCGTCCGGACGCATTTTTATATCGGGCATACGCGGTTCTGTCGGGCTTCTCAGCGGGAACTCAGAAAGCTCTCATGAACCGCGGCGAGAGTCGGTCCCATGACCGACAGCTTCCGCCGCGAAGGCGAGTACCCGCAGGAGAACCGCCCGTATCCGAGCGCGCCCCTCGACGGGGCCTACCCGCCGCCCGGCGGGGCCGCCGAACCGGCGCCCGGCTGGTACGAGGCGCACCGGCCCGAGGCCGTCCGCGGCGAGGCCGCGCCGCCCGCCGCCCCCGCGTACGCACCGCCCGGGTACGCACCGCCCGCTCCGCCGGCCCCTCCCGCCCCGCCGACTCCCTACGCCGCGGACGCGCTGCCCGATCCCGGAGCCGACGGCCCGCAGGGCCCGTACGGCCCGGCCCGCACGCGCCGCGGCAGGCGGCCGGCTCTGGTGCTGGCGGCCGTGGCGCTCGCCGCGGCCGTCGTCGGCGGGGCCACCACCGCCGGCGTGCAGCAGCTGCTCGCCGAGCGGGCCGGCCTCTCCGGCACCGGCTTCCCCGGCACGAACGTCTCGCAGTCCGCCGGCGGCACGGTCGCGGGCGTCGCCGAGCAGGTCAGCCCGTCCGTCGTGCGGATCGACACGCGCACCGGCTCGGGCCAGGGCACCGGCTCGGGCGTGATCATCAGCGCGGACGGCGAGGTCGTCACCAACAACCACGTCATCAACGGCGCCTCCGAGATCCAGGTCACCCTCAGCAACGGCAGGAAGCTGGCCGCGAAGACCGTCGGCACCGACCCGGACAAGGACCTCGCCCTGATCAGGATCGAGGGCGCGAGCGGCCTGAAGCCCGCCCGGCTCGGCAACTCCGACGGCCTCAAGGTCGGCGACGAGGTGGTCGCCATCGGCTCCCCCGACCGCCTGACCGGCACCGTCACCAGCGGGATCGTCTCCGCCCTGAACCGCGAGGTGAACGTCCCGAAGTCCGAGCAGCCCCCGCAGCGGCAGCAGCGCGGCGACGGCGGCTGGCCGTTCTCCTTCGACGGCCGCCAGTTCAACGGGAACACCGGCTCGAACACCACCTCCTACAAGGCCATCCAGACGGACGCCTCCCTCAACCCCGGCAACTCCGGCGGCGCCCTCGTCAACATGAACGGCGAGATCGTCGGGATGCCGTCGGCGATCTACTCGCCGGCGAGCGACAGCGCCGCCGCCGGAAGCGTCGGCCTCGGCTTCGCGATCCCCGTCAACACCATCAAGGCCGACCTGCCCTCCCTGCGCCAGGGCGGCGCCGGCGGCAGCGGCGGCGCGGGCTCCGCGGACGGCTTCGGCACCTCCTTCTAGCAGTGGCGGAGCCGCCCGCGGAACCCCCGTGCGAGGCTGGTAGCGCCGCGGCCGCGACGGCCGGGGCCACCGACCCGCCGAGCACCCCTGGGGGCCACGAGATGATTCCCGCCGAAGGCGAACCGCAGCGCATCCTCGTCGTCGACGACGAGCCGGCCGTGCGGGAGGCCCTGCGCCGCAGCCTCGCCTTCGAGGGCTACGCCGCGCAGACCGCCGTCGACGGCCTCGACGCCCTCGACAAGGCGGCCGCCTCGCCCCCCGACCTGATCGTCCTGGACATCCAGATGCCCCGCATGGACGGCCTGACCGCCGCCCGCCGGCTGCGCGCCGCCGGGAACACCACCCCGATCCTGATGCTGACCGCCCGCGACACCGTCGGCGACCGGGTCACCGGCCTCGACGCCGGCGCCGACGACTACCTCGTCAAGCCGTTCGAGCTGGACGAGCTGTTCGCCCGGGTCCGCGCCCTGCTGCGGCGCAGCGCGTACGCGGCCGCGAACGCCCCGGGCACCGCGGCCCCGTCCGAGGACGTCCTGTCCTTCGGGGACCTGCGGATGGACCCCGCCACCCGCGAGGTCACCCGGGCCGGCCGGCCGGTGGAGCTGACCCGCACCGAGTTCACGCTGCTGGAGATGTTCCTGACCCACCCGCGGCAGGTCCTCACCCGCGAGCAGATCCTCAAGACCGTGTGGGGCTTCGACTTCGAACCGAGCTCCAACTCCCTGGACGTGTACGTGATGTACCTGCGCCGCAAGACCGAGGCCGGCGGCGAGCCCCGCCTCGTCCACACCGTGCGCGGAGTCGGCTACGTACTGCGCGCCCCCGGGTCGGGGGACGGCGGGGGCACCGAATGAGCCCCGCCGCCCGGTTCCGCCGGCTGCCGCTGCGCTCCCGGCTCGCGCTGCTCGTCGCGGTCGCCGTGGCGGTGGCCGTCGCCGCCGTCGCCGCCGTGTCGTGGGTGATGGTCCGCACCCAGCTCCGCGAGCAGCTCGACCAGTCGCTGGTGGCGACCAACCCGTCGCGGGAGGTCGTACGGATCCTCGACGGCGGCATCTGCGCGACCGGCCCCGCCCGCCCCTCCCAGGACATCGCCGGGAACCTCAACGCGACCGTGCAGATCGTCCTGGCCGGCGGAGCGCACTGCTGGGTCGCCGGCCGCACCGACCTGCCCGTCACCCAGGCCGACCGCGAGGTCGCCGCCGCCCGCCGGCCGAACGTCCTGCACGACGTGGTGGCCGCCGACGGCAGCCGGATGCGCGTCTACACCCTCCAGGCGCAGGCCGGCCCCGACACCAAGGTCTTCGCCATCTCCATCGCGAAACCGCTCGCCGACATCGACAAGCCGCTGTCCACGCTGACGTGGGTCCTGGTGCTGGTGTCCGGGATCGGCGTCGTCGGCGCCGGAGCGGCCGGGCTGTGGGTCGCCCGGACGGGGCTGCGCCCGGTCGACGAGCTGACCGGGGCCGTCGAGCACATCGCCCGCACCGAGGACCTGACCGTGCGGATCCCCGACGAGGGCGAGGACGAGATCGCCCGCCTGTCGCGGTCGTTCAACTCCATGACGGCGGCGCTCGCCTCCTCCCGGGACCGCCAGTCCCGCCTCATCGCGGACGCCGGCCACGAACTGCGCACCCCGCTGACCTCGCTGCGGACCAACGTCGAACTGCTGGCGCGCAGCGAGGAGACCGGCCGCCCCCTTCCCGCCGAGGACCGCCGCGAGCTGCTCGCCTCGGTGAAGGCGCAGACCGCCGAGCTGGCCGCGCTGATCGGCGACCTCCAGGAGCTGTCCCGTACGGACGCGGCGCCCGCGGCCCGGCTGGAGGTGGTGGCCCTGCACGAGGTGGCGCGCAGCGCCCTGGCCCGGGCCCGGCTGCGGGGCCCCGAGCTGGAGTTCGCGGCTGCCCTGGAGTCCTGGTACGTGCGCGGGGAGGCGGCCGCCCTGGAGCGGGCGGTGGTGAACCTGCTCGACAACGCGGTGAAGTTCAGCCCGCCGGGCGGCCGTGTGGAGGTCTCGCTGCGGGCGGGCGCGCTGACCGTGCGGGACCAGGGGCCCGGCATCCCGCCGGAGGACCTCCCGCACGTCTTCGAGCGGTTCTGGCGCTCGCCGTCCGCGCGGGCGCTGCCCGGCAGCGGGCTCGGCCTGTCGATCGTGGCGCGGACGGCGCAGCGCGCCGGCGGCACCGTACAGCTGCGGCCCCCCGCGGACGGCGGACCGGGCACGGAGGCGGTGCTGCGCATCCCCGGCGCGCCGACCCCGCCGCCGGCGGCCGCCCCGCAGCCGCCCGGCGGCCCGCGGGCCGTGCCCGACCAGTGACGCGAAACCCCTGTCCCGGCACGGCAGTCGGACGGGCCGGGAAACGCCGCGAGGGGGCGGCGGGCCGGGTGGCCCGCCGCCCCCTCGGGCGTGCGGTGCGGCCGTGGCCGCCGGCGCTCGCGCGCCTTACTTCACGACGGTGATGCGGTTGGCCGCCGGCGGGGCGATCGGGCTCGCCGGCGTCGACTTCCCCAGGTAGGCGTTGAAGGCGTCCAGGTCGGAGATGCCGACCAGCTTGTTCTTGTGCTCCTTCAGCACGCCGAAGCCGTCGCCGCCGCCCGCGAGGAACTCGTTCATCACGACGCGGTAGGTCTTCGCCGGGTCGATCGGCGCACCGTTCAGCCTCACCGAGTCCACGACGATCCGGTCGGCGCCCGACTTCGTCATGTCCAGGGTGTACGTGAAGCCCTTCGAGACCTGGAGGATCTTCGGGCTGGCACCGTTGAGCGGGCCGCTGACCTGCTGCTGCAGCGCGGTGATCAGCTGCGCGCCGGTCAGGTCCACGACGTTCAGCATGTTGTTGAACGGCTGCACCGTGTACGACTCGCCGTAGGTGACGACGCCGTCGCCCTCCTCGCCCGCGGCCTTGAAGGCCAGGTCCGAGCGGATGCCGCCCGGGTTCATCAGGGCAAGCTGCGCGCCGCCCTTGTCCGCGGCGGCCGTGGCCTCCAGCTGCGCGTCCGCGATCAGGTCGCCCAGCGGCTTCTCCGGCGCGTCCAGGCCGCGGCCCGGGATGTCGCCCGCGATGTAGCCCATCGGGCGGTTCGCGATCGGCGCGGCGAGGGTCTGCCAGCGGTTGATCAGCTCGGTCATGTCCGGGGCCTTGGCCACGTCACGCGTGACGACCTTGTTGACCGGCGCCGGCGACGACACGGCCGTGCGGACGATGTCCTTGGTCTTCAGGTCGTACTTCAGCGTGGTCTCGGTGAACAGCCGGCCCAGGGAGGACGCCGAGGTGACCGTGCGCGGGTTGCCTGCCGGGTCCGGGATGTTGCAGGCGTACGCCTGGTGTGTGTGGCCCGTGACCAGCGCGTCGACCTTCGCGTCCACGTTCTTCGCGATGTCGACGATCGCGCCGGAGATGCCGGCGCCGGCGCCCGGCACGTTGCAGTCGTAGTTGTAGGCGCCGCTCGCGGGCAGGCCGCCCTCGTGGATCAGGGCGACGATCGACTTCACGCCCTGCTTGTTCAGCTCGGCCGCGTACTTGTTGATCGTCTCGACTTCGTCGTTGAACTTCAGGCCCTTGACGCCCTCGGCCGTCACGACGTCCGGCGTGCCCTCCAGGGTGACGCCGATGAAGCCGATCTTCACCGGCCCCTTCTTCCACACGAAGGTCGGGGACATCATCGGACGCTTGGTCTTCTCGTCCGTCACGTTCGCCGCGAGGTAGGGGAACTCGGAGCCGGTGAACTCCTTGCCCATCTCGTAGCAGCCCTCGTCCGGGTGGCAGCCGCCGTACACCATGCGGCGCAGCTCGGCCCGGCCCTCGTCGAACTCGTGGTTGCCGACGCTGGTGACGTCGAGGTCGAGCTTGTTGAGCGCCTCGATGGTCGGCTCGTCGTGGAAGAGGCCCGACAGCATCGGGCTGCCGCCGATCATGTCGCCCGCCGCGGCGGTGACGGAGTACTTCTTGCCCTTGCGGGCCTCGCGCAGGCTGGTCGCCAGGTACTCGACACCGCCGGCCGGGACGGCCTTCGTCGTGCCGTCCGCCTGACGCTCGGTCACGGTGCCGGAGGAGCCCTGCGGGGCCTCCAGGGTGCCGTGGAAGTCGTTGAACGACAGCAGCTGCACATCCACGGTGCGGTTCTTGCCCGCACCGGCGGCACCGGCCGGCAGGGCGGCGGCGACCATCGCGCCGGAAGCGGCCGTGACGGCCACGGCGATCAGGGTCAAACGGCGGGTGCGCCGGTGCCGTTGTGGCGTCGCTGACATTTCGTCCCCTTACGAACAGCGGCGAATCTTGGGAGGTCGGGGCGCAGCCTAAGGTCAACGCGCGTAGCACGAACAGGGGTGTGAGGTATCTCGCTCGTCACACCCGCCCGCACCGCCCCGGACGGCCGATACCGGCCACGGCCCCGCGCCGCCCCCGCCGGCGCGCCAGCGCCGGCGGGCCCGTCCGCCGTACGCTCGGACCATGACTGACGACGCAGCAGCGGCCCTGGAACCGGGACGCCGGATCGAGACCCTCGACGAACTGACGGCAGAGCAGGCCGACGCCGTGGTCGGCCTCATCGAGGACGCGGCCCTCACGGACGGCACCACCGCCGTCTCCGAGCAGGGCCGGCTCCAGCTGCGCGGCGGGCCCCGCGAGGGCGTCCGCCACTTCCTGCTCACCGAGAAGGGGCGGCTCGCCGGCTACGGCCAACTGGAGGACACCGACCCGGTGGAGGCGCCCGCCGCCGAGCTCGTCGTCCACCCCGCGCTCCGCGGGCGCGGCCACGGCCGGGCGCTGGGCCAGGCCCTCCTCGCCGCCTCGGGCAAGCGCATCCGGGTGTGGGCGCACGGGGGCAAGTCGGCCGCCCGGCACCTGGCCCAGGTCCTCGGCCTGACCCTCTTCCGCGAGCTGCGCCAGCTGCGCCGCCCGCTCGGCGCCGGCGCGCCGCCGCTGCCCGACCCGGTCCTGCCCCCCGGGGTCGCCGTCCGCACCTTCGTCCCCGGCAAGGACGACGCCGCCTGGCTCGCGGCGAACGCCGCAGCGTTCGCCCACCACCCCGAGCAGGGCTCGCTCACCCAGCGCGACCTGGACGACCGCATCGCCCAACCGTGGTTCGACCCCAAAGGCTTCTTCCTCGCCGAACGCGAGGGCGAGATCGTCGGCTTCCACTGGACGAAGGTCCACGCCGCCGAGGGGCTCGGCGAGGTCTACGTCGTCGGCGTGCTGCCCGGCGCGCAGGGCGGCGGCCTCGGCAAAGCGCTGACCGCGGTCGGCCTGCACCACCTCGCCGCCGCCGGCCTGCCGACCGCCATGCTCTACGTGGACGCCGACAACCCGGCCGCCCTCGCCGTGTACGAAGGCCTCGGCTTCAGCACGCACGAGGTCGACCTCATGTACCGCACCGAAAGCTGAACGCGCCCACCGCACCGGCAGCCGCCGCAGCAGCGCCTCCGTCCGGGGCCCCGGGACCGCCCGGTGCTCCGGACGGGTGCATTCCGGAGCGAATCCGGCGTACGCACACCCCCGCGGACCCCGGCCGCCATGCCCCGTTCACCGGTGCTTAAGACACGCTTGCGAACCTCCCCGCATGCAGTCCCGACTCCGGTCCACACCGCCCCCCTCCGACGCGCCTGACCTGGCGTGCGCGCGGAAGAATGGAGTCATGAGCCACCAGCCCGGCGCAGGCCCCACCGAGGTCCCCGCCCAGCACCCGTCGCACCCGTCCGCCGCGGCACCCGCAGGGCCGCCCGCCGCACCCGCGCGGCTCGGCTCCATCGCCGCGCACCGCCCGCGCGCCGGACTCGAATCCGATCTCGGCCCCGACATCGACGGCGACCTCGACTCCTACGAGGAGAAGGACGGCGGCGAGCTGCCCGCCGACCGGTTCCTCGACCGGGAGCGCAGCTGGCTGGCCTTCAACGAGCGGGTCCTGGAACTGGCCGAGGACCCGACGACCCCGCTGCTGGAGCGGGCGAACTTCCTCGCCATCTTCGCCGGCAACCTCGACGAGTTCTTCATGGTCCGCGTCGCCGGCCTCAAGCGGCGCATCGCCACCGGCGTCGCCACCCGGTCCGCCTCCGGCCTCCAGCCCCGAGAGGTCCTCGACCTGATCTGGACCCGCTCCCGCGAGCTCATGGCCCGGCACGCCGCCTGCTTCCAGCACGACGTCGCCCCCCAGCTCGCCGACGAGGGCATCCACCTCATCCGGTGGCCGGACCTCGCCGAGAAGGAGCAGGCCCGCCTCTTCACCCTGTTCCGCAACCAGATCTTCCCCGTGCTGACCCCGCTGGCCGTGGACCCCGCGCACCCGTTCCCGTACATCTCGGGCCTGTCGCTGAACCTGGCCGTCGTCGTCCGCAACCCCGTCAGCGGCCACCGGCACTTCGCCCGCGTCAAGGTGCCGCCGCTGCTGCCCCGCTTCCTGGAGGCCTCCCCGCAGCGGTACGTCCCGCTGGAGGACGTCATCGCCGCGCACCTGGAAGAGCTCTTCCCCGGCATGGAGGTGCTCGCGCACCACATGTTCCGCGTCACCCGCAACGAGGACCTGGAGGTCGAGGAGGACGACGCGGAGAACCTGCTCCAGGCCCTGGAGAAGGAGCTCATGCGGCGCCGCTTCGGCCCGCCCGTCCGCCTGGAGGTCGAGGAGTCCATCGACCCCGGCGTCCTGGACCTCCTCGTGCAGGAGCTGAACATCTCCGCCGCCGAGGTCTACCCGCTGCCCGGGCCGCTGGACCTGACCGGCCTCTTCGGGATCGCCTCGCTGGACCGGCCCGAGCTGAAGTACCGCAAGTTCGTCGCCGGCACCCACCGCGACCTGTCAGAGGTCGAGTCCGCGTCCGCGCCCGACATCTTCGCCGCGCTGCGCGAGCGGGACGTCCTGCTGCACCACCCGTACGACTCCTTCTCCACCTCCGTCCAGGCCTTCCTGGAGCAGGCGGCCGCCGACCCCGACGTCCTCGCCATCAAGCAGACGCTCTACCGCACCTCCGGCGACTCGCCCATCGTCGACGCCCTGATCGACGCGGCCGAGTCCGGCAAGCAGGTCCTCGTCCTCGTCGAGATCAAGGCCCGCTTCGACGAGCAGGCCAACATCAAGTGGGCCCGCAAGCTGGAGGAGGCCGGCTGCCACGTCGTCTACGGCCTCGTCGGCCTCAAGACCCACTGCAAGCTGTCGCTCGTCGTCCGCCAGGAGGGCGAGACCCTGCGCCGCTACTCGCACGTCGGCACCGGCAACTACCACCCCAAGACGGCCCGCCTGTACGAGGACCTCGGCCTGCTCACCGCCGACCCGCAGGTCGGCGCGGACCTCTCCGACCTCTTCAACCGGCTCTCCGGCTACTCCCGCCGCGAGACCTACCGCCGCCTCCTCGTCGCGCCCCGCTCCCTGCGCGACGGGCTGATCGCCCGCATCGACAAGGAGGCCGCCCACCAACGGGCCGGCCGCCCCGCATACGTGCGGATCAAGGTGAACTCCATCGTCGACGAGGCCCTCATCGACGCCCTCTACCGGGCCTCCCGGGCCGGGGTCCCCGTCGACATCTGGGTCCGCGGCATCTGCGCCGTCCGCCCCGGTGTGGCGGGGCTCTCGGAGAACATCCGGGTGCGCTCCGTCCTCGGCCGCTTCCTGGAGCACTCCCGCGTCTTCGCCTTCGGCAACGGCGGCGAACCGGAGGTGTGGCTCGGCAGCGCCGACATGATGCACCGCAACCTCGACCGCCGCATCGAGGCGCTGGTCCGGGTCGCCGACCCCGCGCACCGCTCCGCCCTGGACCGGCTGCTGGAGACCGGCATGTCCGACTCCACCTCCTCCTGGCACCTGGGCCCGGACGGCGAGTGGACGAGGCACAGCACCGACCACGAGGGCCAGCCGCTGCGGCACGTCCAGGAGATGCTCATAGACGCCCGGAGGCGCCGGCGTGGCTCTGCGAAACCCTGATACGACGGCGTACGGAAGCGGCGGGGCCCTCGCGGGGGACGTGCTCGGCGCGTACCTGCGGACCCAGGCCGTCGCCTTCCTGCGCGCCCTGCGGCTGCACACCGAAGCCGCGGGATCCGCTCCGGCGGGCGGAGCCGCCGCGGCCGACGCCGCCGAGGCGGCGCGCGGCCTGCGCGGCGCCGCGCGCCGGATCGCCGGGTCCCTCACCACCTTCCGCGCGGTCACCGACAGCGCCTGGGCCGACGGCCTGCGCGGCGAGCTGGCCTGGCTGTCCTCGGTACTGGCCGACGAGCACACGTCCGCCGCCCTGCCGGCCCGGCTCCTGGACGCCCTGCACCGGCTCTCCGGCTCCCCCGACCGGCCGGGCGGCGCCGCCGGCGGCGGCCTCGCCGCCGGCCCGTTGCGGGCGGCGGCACTGCTGGAGCGGCAGCTGGCGCCCGCCCGGGCCCGCGCCCATGCGGCCGCCCTCCAGGCGATGGGCTCGTCCCGGTTCCATGCCGTCGTGGACGCGGTCGCCGTCCTGGCCTCCGAGGTGCCGCTGGACCCCGTTGCCGCCCGGGGCCCGGTCGCGGACGTCCTCGTCCCGCTGGCCGCGGTGCCCCGGGCCCGGCTGGAGGCGGCCGTCGCCGCCCTGCCGCGGCCCGCCCAGGCACCCCCGTACGACGCCGGGCAGGACGGCTCCTGGCACGAGGTGCGCCACCTGCTGCGCATCCACCGCTACGCGCGCGAGGCACTGGGCGAGGACGTGGCCCGGCCGGCCGAGGCGGGCGGGGCCCTCGCCCGCCAGGGGGACGCCGCGGAGGCGGCCGCGGCCTCGGCGGCCGCCGCCCGCACCCCGCGCATCGCCCCCGCGACGGCATACGCCCTGGGCGTGCTGCACGCCGACCAGCGCCACGAGGCCGAGGCGGCCCGCCGTGCCTTTCACCGCATCTGGCACCCCGCCCCCACTCCTGCCTGACCCCCGGCGGCGGAGGAGGGTCGATTTCCGGCCGGATGTGCCGCGCCGCGGAAACACCGCAGCCGTCCGGCAGGCGCCACACCCGGCCGTTCGGCGAGGTTCACCTCCCGTTCATTCGCTCCCGTTGATGGCTTCACCTGATCTGCCTAATTTCGGTAGTGCGCCCAGCGCGCCACTGGCCGAATCCAACGGCACCCTGCCTGCAGACGTAGTCCTCTTCGCACGCCGCCCCGACACCGACAGCGGCCGGCGGCTTCTGGAAGGAACACCCGAAAGTGAAGCTTCAGCGCAAGAACATGCTTCGTGCCTCCGCTCTCGGCGCGCTGGTCGTGTCCGGCGCCCTGGTCCTCACGGCGTGCGGCTCGGACGACAACACGGGCGCCGGCACGAACGCCAGCGGCAAGCCGTCGGCCGCCGCGGGCGACATCAAGTGCGACGGTGCATCCGGCAAGCTGCTCGCCTCCGGCTCCTCCGCCCAGAAGAACGCGGTGGACCTGTGGGTCAAGAACTACATGGCCGCCTGCTCCGGCGTCGAGGTCAACTACAAGTCGTCCTCCTCCGGCGAGGGCATCGTCGCCTTCAACCAGGGCACCGTCGGCTTCGCCGGCTCGGACTCGGCGCTCAAGCCCGAGCAGGTCGAGGAGTCGAAGAAGATCTGCACCGGCGGCCAGGGCATCAACCTGCCGATGGTCGGCGGCCCGGTCGCCATCGGCTACAACCTCTCCGGCGTCGACAAGCTCGTCCTCGACGCCCCCACGATCGCCAACATCTTCAACGACAAGATCAAGAAGTGGGACGACGAGGCGATCAAGAAGCTGAACCCCGGCGTCGCCCTCCCGTCCACGGCGATCCAGCACTTCCACCGCTCCGAGGACTCCGGCACCACCGAGAACCTCGGCAAGTACCTGAAGGCCGCCGCCCCCGACGCCTGGACCTACGACGCCGCCAAGAAGTGGCCGGCCCCCGGCGGCCTCGGCGCCTCCGGCTCCTCCGGCGTCGCCACCCAGGTCAAGCAGGTCGACGGCGCCATCGGCTACTTCGAGCTGTCCTACGCCACCTCCCAGAACATCAAGACGGTCGACCTGAACACCGGCGCGGCCGCCCCGGTCAAGGCCTCCGCCGACAGCGCCTCCAAGGCCATCGCCGCCGCCAAGGTCGTCGGCACCGGCTCCGACCTCGCCCTCAAGCTCGACTACACCACCAAGGCCGAGGGCGCCTACCCGATCGTCCTGGTGACCTACGAGGTCGTCTGCGACAAGGGCAACAAGGCCGAGACCCTGCCGACCGTGAAGTCCTTCCTCGGCTACGCCGCCTCGGACGCCGGCCAGAAGATCCTCTCCGACCACGGCTACGCCCCGATCCCCGCCGAGATCAACAGCAAGGTCCGCGAGATCGTCAACTCGCTGTCCTGACCCCCCGAGCCGCGCAGCGCCGGGCCCGCCCGCACCAGCGGGCGGCCCCGGCCCCGCGGCCCCTCCCCCGCCCGCGGGGGATCCGGTGCACCGCCGCCAGGGGGCGCGTCCCCCGTCCAGACCGGAAAGACCATGGCTACCACCACACCCACCCAGACAGACTCGCCACCGCCGCCTGTCTCCGCGAGCGTGAAGACCGCCGGCCGCGCCGGTGACGCGGTCTTCTCCGGGCTCTCCAAGGGCTCCGGGATCCTGCTCCTGGTGATCATGGCGTCGATCGCCGTGTTCCTCACCTACCGGGCCGCCATCGCCCTGTCGCAGAACGAGGGCAACTTCCTCACCACCTTCGACTGGGACGCCTCCGCGAACCCGCCCGTCTTCGGCATCGCCGTCCTGCTCTTCGGCACCGTCGTCAGCTCGATCATCGCGATGGCCATCGCCGTCCCGATCGCCGTCGGCATCGCCCTCTTCATCTCGCACTACGCGCCGCGGAAGCTGGCCGCCACCCTCGGCTACGTCGTCGACCTGCTGGCCGCGGTGCCCTCGATCATCTACGGCATCTGGGGCGCGCTCTTCCTCGTCCCGCAGCTCGCCGGCCTCAACCTCTGGCTCGACGAGTACCTCGGCTGGACCTACGTCTTCGACAAGTCCCAGCCCGGCGTCGCCCGCTCCCTCTTCACCGTCGGCATCCTCCTCGCGATCATGATCCTGCCGATCGTGACGAGCGTCAGCCGCGAGGTCTTCCTCCAGGTCCCGCGCATGAACGAGGAGGCCGCCCTGGCTCTCGGCGCGACCCGCTGGGAGGTCATCCGGATGGCCGTCCTGCCCTTCGGCCGCTCCGGCGTCATCTCCGCCTCCATGCTCGGCCTCGGCCGCGCCCTCGGCGAGACCATGGCCGTCGCCACGGTCCTCTCCCCGAGCTTCCTGATCTCCGGGCACCTCCTCGATCCGGGCGGCGGCACCTTCGCCCAGAACATCGCCGCGAAGTTCGACGAGGCCAACGAGTTCGGCCGCGACGCCCTCATCGCCTCCGGCCTGGTCCTCTTCCTCCTCACCCTGCTGGTCAACGGCGCCGCACGCATGATCATCGCGCGCCGCAAGGAGTACTCGGGGGCGAACGCCTGATGAGCCACGCAATCCAGGACCAGCGCCCCGTCCGGGCCCCCGGATCCCGCACCGGCGGCAGCCTCACCCGCGGCGGCCTGCCCCGCTGGGCGCCCGCCGCCACCGCGGTCCTCTCCACCCTGCTCGGCTGCGGGGCCGGCCTCGCCTTCGGCCTGCAGAGCAAGATCCAGTGGGGCCTGATCGCCGCGCTCCTCTTCGTCGCCGCCACCTACGGCTCCAGCGCGGTCGTCGAGAACACCCGCCAGGCCAAGGACCGCGTCGCGACGTCCGTGATCTGGGTCTGCTTCCTGCTCGCCGTCGTCCCGCTCGTCTCGCTGCTCTGGACGACCGTGAGCCGCGGCGTGAAGGCCCTGAGCGGCCACTTCCTGACGCACTCCATGAACGGCGTGACCGGCTTCGAACCGGGCGGCGGCGTCTACCACGCCCTGCTGGGCACCATCGAGCAGGTCGCCCTGGCGACCCTGATCGCCGCGCCCATCGGCCTGCTGACCGCCGTCTACCTGGTCGAGTACGGCAAGGGCCGGCTCGCCAAGGCCGTCACGTTCTTCGTCGACGTCATGACCGGCATCCCCTCCATCGTCGCCGGCCTGTTCATCCTGACGACCTGGAACCTGATGCTCGGCTTCGGCCCCTCCGGCTTCGCCGGCGCGATGGCCCTGTCGATCCTGATGATGCCCGTGGTGGTCCGCTCCACCGAGGAGATGCTCAAGCTCGTCCCGAACGAGCTGCGCGAGGCCGCCCTCGCCCTCGGCGTGCCGAAGTGGCGTGTGATCCTCAAGGTGGTCCTCCCGACCGCCGTCGGCGGCATCTCCACCGGCCTGATGCTGGCCGTCGCCCGCATCGCCGGCGAGACCGCCCCGATCATGCTGCTGGTCTTCGGCTCCCAGCTGATCAACGGCAACCCCTTCGAAGGCGCCCAGTCCTCGCTCCCGCTCTACATCTGGGAGCAGTACAAGGTCGGCAGCGACGCCTCCTACGACCGGGCATGGGCCGCAGCGCTCGTCCTGATCGCCTTCGTCATGATCCTCAACCTGGTGGCCCGCGGCATCGCCCGCTGGAAGGCCCCGAAGACCGGTCGCTGAGCGACCGCACGAAAGCGAAGTGACCCTCATGGCCAAGCGAATCGACGTCAGCGGCCTCTCCGCCTTCTACGGCACCCACAAGGCCATCGACGACATCTCGATGACCGTGGAGCCGCACTCCGTGACCGCCTTCATCGGCCCCTCCGGCTGCGGCAAGTCCACCTTCCTGCGCACCCTGAACCGGATGCACGAGGTCACCCCCGGCGGCCGCGTCGAGGGCAAGGTGCTCCTGGACGACGAGAACCTCTACGGCCCCGGCGTCGACCCGGTCGCCGTCCGCCGCACGGTCGGCATGGTCTTCCAGCGCCCCAACCCCTTCCCCACCATGTCGATCTTCGAGAACGTGGCGGCGGGCCTGCGCCTGAACGGCGGCCACCGCCGGCAGGACCTCGCCGACATCGTCGAGCGGTCCCTGCGCGGCGCCAACCTGTGGAACGAGGTCAAGGACCGGCTGAACAAGCCGGGCTCCGGCCTCTCCGGCGGCCAGCAGCAGCGCCTGTGCATCGCCCGCGCCATCGCGGTCGAGCCCGAGGTCCTGCTGATGGACGAGCCCTGCTCGGCCCTCGACCCGATCTCCACCCTCGCCATCGAGGACCTGATCGGCGAGCTGAAGGAGCGCTTCACGATCGTCATCGTGACGCACAACATGCAGCAGGCGGCCCGCGTGTCGGACCGCACCGCCTTCTTCAACCTCGCCGCGGTCGGCCAGCCCGGAAAGCTCATCGAGATCGACGAGACCGACCGGATCTTCTCCAACCCTTCCGTCCAGGCGACCGAGGACTACATCTCGGGCCGCTTCGGCTGAGCCGCCCTGCGGTGCTGCATGGCGGTGCCACCGCAAGGCGAAGGGCCGGCTCCCCTCGGGTGGGGGAGCCGGCCCTTTCTCGTCTCCGGGCCCGGGGGCCCGTACGCACGCCGGCTAGCCGACGGCCAGGTTGACGAGCCAGAAGCACACCGCGGCCGCGAGCGCCGCGGCCGGCATGGTGATGAACCAGCCCAGGATGATGTTCTTGGCGACGCCCCAGCGGACCGCGTTGACCCGCTTGGTCGCCCCCACGCCCATGATCGCCGAGGTGATCACGTGGGTCGTGGAGATCGGCGCGTGGAAGAGGTACGACGCCGTGTACATGATCGAGGCGCCGGTGGTCTCCGCGGCGAAGCCCTGCGGCGGGTCCAGTTCGATGATCTTGCGGCCGAGGGTGCGCATGATGCGCCAGCCGCCCGCGTACGTACCCAGCGACAGCATGACCGCACACGCGATCTTGACCCACACGGGGATCGGCGCGCCCGCCTCCTCGACGTCCGCGATGACCAGGGCCATCACCACGATGCCCATCGTCTTCTGCGCGTCCTGGAGGCCGTGGCCGAGCGCCATCGCGGCCGCCGAGACGGTCTGCGCGATGCGGAAGCCCCGCTTGGCCTTGTGCGGGTTGGCCCGCCGGAAGATCCACATGATCGCGACCATCACCAGGTAGCCGGCGACCAGGCCGACCAGCGGCGAGAGGAACATCGGGATGACGACCTTCTCGACCACGCCGGACCAGATGACCCCGATGCCGCCGGCGAGCGCCGCGCCGACCATGCCGCCGAAGAGCGCGTGCGACGAAGAGGAGGGGAGGCCGAAGTACCAGGTGATCAGGTTCCAGGCGATCGCGCCGACGAGTGCGGCGAAGAGGATCCACATCCCCGTGGCGCCGTGCGGGGTCTCGATGAGCCCCTCGCTGACCGTCTTGGCGACGCCGCTGCCCAGGAAGGCGCCGGCGAGGTTCATCACCGCGGCCATCGCGAGGGCGGCGCGCGGGGTCAGCGCCCGGGTCGAGACCGAGGTCGCGATCGCGTTCGCCGAGTCGTGGAACCCGTTGGTGTACGTGAAACCGAGCGCGACACCGATGGTCACGATCAGAGCGAAGGTGTCCACGGGGTTCAGGACTCCTTGACCGCGATGGTCTCCACCGTGTTCGCGACGTGCTCGAACGCGTCGGCCGCCTCTTCGAGCACGTCGACGATCTGCTTGAGCTTCAGCACCTCGATGGCGTCGTACTTGCCGTTGAAGAGCTGGGCGAGCAGCTTCCGGTGGATCTGGTCGGCCTGGTTCTCAAGGCGGTTGACCTCGATCCAGTACTCAGTCAGGTGGTCCATGGTCCGCAGGTGCGGCATGGCCTCCGCGGTCAGCTCGGCCGCCCGCGCCAGGACCTCGATCTGCTGCTCGACGCCCTTGGGGAGCTCCTCGATGTTGTAGAGGACGACCAGGTCGACGGCCTCCTCCATGAAGTCCATGATGTCGTCGAGCGAGGAGGCCAGGGAGTAGATGTCCTCGCGGTCGAACGGCGTGATGAAGGAGGAGTTCAGCTGGTGGAAGATCGCGTGGGTGGCGTCGTCCCCCGCGTGCTCGGCCGCCCGCATGCGCTCCGCGATCTCGGCTCGGGCGGGTGGCTCCGCTCCGAGCAGTTCCATCAGGAGCTTGGAGCCCGTGACGATGTTGTCCGCGGATGCGGCAAACATGTCGTAGAAGCTCGTCTCCCTGGGGGTCAGACGAAATCGCACGTGTGGTCCTCGGGGTGCATCGGATTCGGTCACCTGATGCTAGGCGCTCGCTCCGGCCACGGCTAACCCGCCGTTCTCCGTGTCCTCCATCAGGCAGAGTGGGCCCGCGGGCCCCTGCCCCCGGCCGCGCGGCCCGGTATTCTATACCCGTCGGGGGTATCCCCGGCTCGTCGCGGACCACGGGAGGACCCATGACGGCCATCGAGGCGGAGAGCTCCGGATCCGGCGCCGGCACCGCGGCGCATGCGGTACACGGGTACCACCACCGCAAGGACGAGCACCTCAAGCGGCTGCGCCGGATCGAGGGACAGATCCGCGGCCTCCAGCGCCTCGTCGACGAGGACGTCTACTGCATCGACATACTCACCCAGGTCTCGGCGAGCACGAAGGCCCTGCAGTCCTTCGCCCTCCAGCTCCTGGAGGAGCACCTGCGGCACTGCGTGGCCGACGCGGCCGTCAAGGGCGGGGGCGAGATCGACGCCAAGGTCGAGGAGGCCACGAAGGCCATCGCCCGCCTGCTGCGCACCTGAGCCGCCGGCTCGGCCGGCCCGTGCAGGGGGCGCGCGCCCGTACCCCGCGGGAAGGGGGTACGGGCCCGCCCGGCCCGCGGCTACAGGCCGAGCCCCATGAGGACCTCGTCGATCCGGTCCTGGCTGAGCCGCTCCTCGTCGGCGGCGGACGCGGCGATGATCAGCTCGCCGCACAGTTCGATCTCGGCCAGCGCCACGTGGTCCTGCACCGTCGCACCGCACACGGGGGTCACGCGTCTCACCTCGATCTGCCGCCATCGGACATCGGTCTGCGATGCGCCCAGCGTAGGGACGCGCCCGCGGTGTGCGCATGACACGGATGGACCATTTCCGGATACCCCGCCATGGCCCGAAGGCATGGCACCCGGTGCCTCCCCCCGGCTATCCGGCGATCTTCCCGGCGTAAATATCCCTGCTTGCGGGCAATACGACGGTCACCGGAGTGCCGAACCCGTAGAGCAGCGTGGTCGAGGAGACATCGATCACGCCATTGTTGACCCAGCTGAAGCGGTGCCGGACCTTCCGCAGCCGCCCCTCCTCGTCGAGGTAGGCGTCGAAGGGCACCGTGTCCGTGGTGAACCCTTTCGCCGCTGCCTCCAATGCCCCCTTGATTCCCGGGGAGGCGGTTTTCGCCGCCCTCCCGATGTCCGTCGTCCCCTGGTAGTGCCGCACCTTCGTGCCCGCCAGCTCCGTCTCGCCGACGTAGCGGACGTCCCGGGCGCCGCGCAGCAGCTCGGCGGCGGCCAGCGGGTCGGTCGCACCGCCCGTGACCAGGTTCCCGTCCGCGAGGGTGGTGGTGTCGACGCGGACCCACTTGTCGGCGGGCACGCCCGCGCCCCGGTTCTTCATGTACAGCGCGCCGGGCACGAGCAGCTCGGTGATCGGCTGGTGCGCCTCCTTGCCCGCCGGGTCGGCGGGCAGCATGACCAGGAGCTGGCCCATCCGGTTCTTGAAGTCGACGCCGCCCTCGCCGCGGATGGTGACCCGGGTGCCTCCGGTCGCCATCTCCATCGCCGTACGGGCCTGCGCGCTCCCGGTGGCGGCCAGCCGGTCGGGGGCCGCCCTGACGGCGGCCGCCGGATCCGCCGGGGTCCGGTCGTCCCCCGCGGCGGCGGAACCGCCGCACCCGCTCGTCACGGCGACCACCGCGGCCACGCCGACGGCGAGGACCGCCCCGCCCGAGCGGCCGCGCCGCTGCCCCTGCTGGTGCACCACCATCGCCTGCCAACCCCCAACACGTCACCGCTGCTTGTCCGAGGCCCCCACCCGCTGCGGTTTAACGAGGTCCGCGGCCTCCCGTCACGGTGCGGGCCTCCCGGGCGCGCCGCGCCGCCGGTACCGTGGCAGCGTGGACCCGCACACCGGGGCGCCGCCCGCCCCCGAGCCCGAGACCTCCCGCCGCATCCGGATCGCGCCGCAGGATCCGCCTGCCGCGCACACCGCGTCCACCAGTGAGCGCGGCTCGTTCTGCCTGGCAGTGTGCGGCTGCGGCTGGCGCGGCCCGGCCCGCCGCTCGCGCGACCTGGCCCGCAGGGACGCCGCGGAGCACGGCGCCGCGTAGGCCCCGCCCGGCGGGCGCCCCGGCCGCGGCCGCCCGCCGCGGGTGTCACCCGTTCGGCCGCGGCCGGCTGGCGGGGCGGCCGGGCCGCGGGTGCCCTGGAGGCATGCCCGGACCCGCATCGCGCGCCGCCGCCCTCCTCGCGTGGGCGCTGCTCCTCGTCCTCGCGCCCGCGGGCGCGGCCGCGGCGAGGCCGACCGGCTCCGCCGAGGGCCCGGCGGACGTGGCCCTGGCAGTCGGGCTGACCTGCGCCGCCGCTGTGGCGACGGGGCTGTGGCTGCGGGCGCGCCGCCGCAGGGACGCGGAGGCGGGCGGCCGCGGCCCCGAGGGCGGCGAGCGGTGACACCCCGGCACCGGCCGGCCGCGGTGCGGCTGTGCTTCGGCATTGCCGCGCTGTGCGTGCTCGCGGCGGCGCTGATGTTCCTGTGGGACGCGTACGGGCACCCCTGATGCACGGCCGGGTCCGGCCGCTGCGGTGCCGCGGGTCAGGCCGCCAGGTCGTTGTCGCGGGTGAGGCCGCCGCCGCCGACCGCGGCGTGCTCGCCGCCGAGCTCCACCGGCCGGGGCCGGGCGAGGTGGCGGCCCCGTACGAGCCGGGCGGCCCGCGGGGAGCGGGCGGCCGCGCGCACGGCGGGCGTCAGCACGGCCATGGCGAGCGGGGCGAGGACGAGGACGACGGCGGTGCCGAGGGCGAACCCGCCGAGGACGTCGGTGGGGTAGTGGACGCCGATGTAGACGCGGCTGAGCCCCTCGGCGAGGGCCAGGCCGATGCCGAGGAGGCCGATGCGGCGGCGGGCGAGGAACAGGCCCATGCCGAGGGCCATCGTGAAGGTGGCGTGGTCGCTGACGAAGGAGTACAGGCTCTGGCTCGCGGCGGGTTCGAGGACGTGGAGGCCCTCGTGCACCCGGAACGGCCTGTCCCGGCCGACGAGCTGACGCAGCGGCACGTTGGCGGCGAGCGCGATGACCGCGGCGAGCGGCGCCCACAGCAGGGCGGCGAACGTCTCGGCGGCCGCGGCCGGTTCCTGCCGCCGGGCGCCGCGCCAGCACCACAGCACGAGGAGCAGCATCAGGAGGGGGATGCCGTAGGAGCTGGCCAGGACGACGGCTCTGTCGACCGCGGCCGGGGCGTACCGGGCCAGCGCGTTGACGTCGTGGAGCAGGCTGACGTCCACGTTCGGCCCACCGGTTGCCAGTGCAGCCATGGCGATGCGGCCCCTTGTTCTTGCTCGGTTCCCCTACGGGGGCACCCGTGTGTGCACCCCGCGAAACCCCCCCCGTGTCGATCCACCCCGTGACCATGGAACGCCTGCTCGGGCAGGGCGGTTCCCCTCTCCACGGGATGATCACGGCAACGTTATCCAAGAGTGATACGTCGGCGCAGCTCAGGGCCTGCGCTTCACGGAGTGTCGCCCGGGGCCTTCGCGTCGGCGGTGCGGTCGGGCAGGGCCTCCGCCCCGTCCTTGGTGACCCGCGTGGCCCCGAAGTAGTCCGGGGTGTCGATCTTGTCGAAGCGGATCACCGCACCCGTGTAAGGCGCGTTGATCATGTATCCGCCGCCCACGTACAGCCCGACGTGCCGGATCTCCCGCGAGTTCGTCAGATCGTCGGAGAAGAACACCAGGTCGCCCGGGAGCAGTTCCTCCCGCGAGGGGTGCGGACCCGCGTTGTACTGGTCGTTGGCGACGCGCGGCAGCGTGACGCCCACCGACTCGTACGCCGCCTTCGTCAGCCCCGAGCAGTCGAACCGCCCGTCCTGGTCGGGCGTTCCGTTGCCGCCCCACAGGTACGGCGTGCCCAGCTGCTTCTGCGCGAAGTAGATCGCCCCGGCCGCCTGCTGCGAGGGGGCGACCCGCCCGACGGGCCGCTCGAAGCTCTTCGCCAGGGTCGTGATCGCCTTCACGTACCCCTGCGTCTCCTTGTACGGGGGCACGCCCTGGTACTTGAACACGGCGCCGGGGCCGGCGTTGTAGGCGGCGAGCATGTTCGCGACGGGGTCGCCGGGGACCTTCCTGACGTCCTCGGCGAGCGCGCAGTCGTACGAAGCCGCCGAGGGGATCGCGTCGTTGGGGTCCCAGATGTCCCGGTCCCCGTCGCCGTCCCCGTCGATCCCGTGGGTGGCCCAGGTGCCGGGGATGAACTGGGCGATGCCCCGCGCGTCGGCGGGGCTGACGACCGTGGGGTTCCAGCCGCTCTCCGAGTACAGCTGCGCCGCCAGGACCGCCGGGGACAGGGTCGGGCAGAGCACGCCCCACTTCTGCACCAGCGCCTGGTACTTCGACGGCACGGCGCCCTTGGCGAGCCCGAGCGCGCGGCCGCCGGCGCCGCCCGCGATGCCCGCCGCCGCCGAGTACGTGCCGATCACCAGGAGGGCGACGAAGCACAGGAACACAGCGAGGGCGCTCCCGCCGACCTTCCAGAATCTGCGCACCCGTCAACCCTCCCCCATCGGACAGACATTCACATGGATTCACCGACACGTGTCGGATTCATCCCTTTTGCGCCCCCACGTCGAAGCCGCGGCACCACACGCTCTTGTGTTCCGTATCCGAGACGGCGTGCCGGAACACCACCGTCCACCCCCCGGGATCCTGCGCCGGCGCCGGCGCCGGCACCCTCCGGCCGTCCCACTCCATCGAGAAGTCGTCCGGGTACACCACCGACTTCCACTGCGTCGCGTCCCCCTCGTGTACATCGCGCGCCAGGGCGACGAAACCGAGCTGCCGGTTGTCCGACACCCCCGTTGACCGCCCCTGCGCATCCACCTCGTGCGGCGGCTTCACCACCACCGCCACGTGGTACGCGGGCGCCCCCGGCACCGCCTCCTCCAACCGGAACGCGATCCGCACCCGCCCCGGCCGCAGCTCCCCCTCCGGATCCTGCTCGGCCGGCGTGACCGCACCCTGCAACCCCGTCAGCGGCCGCTCCTCCACCTCCGGCCCGCGGCACTCGCCCCGCACCGGATCCCAGGAGTCCGGATTCGGCGCCGTCTGCCGGATCAGCACCGGCGGACCCGCCGACGGCCGGGCCGCCGGCTGCGAACCGGCCGCCGCGTCAGCGGCCGCGGCCGCGCTGCCGCCGCCCGCCGGAATCCGCCACACCGCCACCGCGCCGAGCGCAGCCAGCGCGAGCCCCGCCGCCGCCCACGCCCCGGCCCGGCCGCGCCGCCGCCCGGAGGACGGGCCGGCCGCAGCCGGCGCCGGCGGCACCCACCCGGCCGGCGGCGGATACCCGTACGCCCCCGCCGGCGCCGGCCCCTGCGCCCGTACCGCAGCCCGCGGCACCGCATCGCCCAGCGCCCCCATCCCCGCGTACACCGGATCGCCCGCCAGGGCGCCCTCCGCGGCGCAGCGCTCCACGACCTCCGCCGGGTGCGGCCGCCGCGCCGGGTCCTCCTCCGTACAGGCCGCGACCAGAGCCGCCAGCCCCGGCTCCACCCCGGCCACGTCCAGCGGCCCGCCGACCGCCCCGAGCGGCGGCCGCCCCGTCGCCGCGTACGCCAGCACCGCCCCCAGCGCGAACACGTCCGCCGCGGGACCGGCCTCCGCCCCCGCCCGCACCTCCGGCGCCGCGAAACCGGGCGCGCCCGCACCCCGCGCGAGACCCGAACCGGTGATCTGCGGGCCCTGCGCAGCCAGCACCACGCACTCCGGCGTGAACTCCCGGTGCGCCACCCCGTGCGCGTGGAGCGCCGCCAGCCCCTCCGCCAGCGCGGCCAGCAGCCGACGGCAGGTCGGCGCGGGCAGCGGCCCACGGCCCGCGACCGCGCGGGCCAGCGTCGGCCCGGCCGCGTACTCCGTCGCCAGCCAGAACGGCGGCGCCGCCAGCGAGGCGTCCACCAGGTCCGCCGTGTGCGCCGACCGCACCGCGCGGACGGCCTCCGCCTCGCGCTTGAACCGGGCCAGCGCCTCCGGATCCCCGGTGGTCTGCGAACCGACCACCTGCACCGCCACCAGCCGCCCCCCGGGCGACCGCGCGAGGTACACCGGCCCCAGCGCTCCGGCACCCAGCCGGGCCAGCAGGGCATGCGCCCCCACCTGGGCGGGGTCGGTGTCTGTCAGCGCTTCCACCCGCCAGAGGGTGCCACACGGACCTCCGTGCCCGGCAGGGGGGTTGACCGGCCCGCCGGCCGGCCCGCCGTCAGGGGCGCGGCGCCACGAAAAGGCTCTGCGCCCCCCTGCCGAGGGGCCCCTTCTCGTCGTGCAGGACCGAGTCCGCGAGCCCGATCCCCGCCGGGTCGACGCTCGTCCGCGCCTGCACCCCGACCCACTCGCCCGCCGGGTGCCGGTGCAGATGCACCGTCAGGTCGCTGTTGACGAAGACAAACCGCCTGAAGTCGACGGCCGCGCTGATCCCGTTGCCGGAGTCCGCCGCGACCAGCACCCGGTCCAGCGCCCCGACCGGCTCACCCGCCACCAGCGGCACCCGCATCCGCATCCAGCAGGCCCCCGGCCCCGGCTCGGTGAAGCCCCCCTCGGCGAACCGCATCTCCATCGCCGTGTGGTAGCCCCGCTCCCACGGCACCGCATAGAACGGCGACGGCGCCAGCGACCCCGGCGGCGGCAGCCGCGGCCCCTCCGCCACCGCCGGCACCACACCGTCCCCGGCCACCCGCACCCGCAGCGCCCGCGCGACCACCGCCGGCTGCCCGGCGCCCGCCGGCTCCAGCTCCGCCTCCACCACCTCGGTGCTCCGGCCCAGCCGCAGCTCCCGCACCCGTACGGACACCACGCCCAGCGGCACCGGCCGCAGGATGTCGAAGGTGATCCGCGCGATCCGCATGTCCGGCCGCGCCCCCGCCCGCTCCTCGACCGCCCGGCCGAGCAGCGCGGCCGGCGGCCCCGCGTGCTGCGCCCCCGCATCCCACGGCCCCCGCGTGTCCTCGGTGGCCAGGAACCGCTCCCCGTCGATCCGCTCGTAGAACGCCATGCCCCCGGACGCTACCCCCCGGTAACGCCGGGCACCAGGCCCCGCAGCCCGCCCCAGCACCCGCCTCCCGGCCCGGGCTGTGACAATGGGGAGGTGCCAGCCACCCCCGCCACCCCCGCCGCAGACCCCCACGACAGGGACCGCCTCCGCGCCGACTGCGCGAACTGCTTCGCCCTGTGCTGCGTAGCCCTCCCCTTCGCCAGGTCGAACGACTTCGCCGTGGACAAGGCCGCCGGCACCCCCTGCACGAACCTCCGCCAGGACTTCCGCTGCGGCATCCACACCCGCCTGCGCGACTCCGGTTTCCAGGGCTGCACCACCTTCGACTGCTTCGGCGCCGGCCAGCAGGTCTCCCAGGTCACGTTCGGCGGCGAGGACTGGCGCAGCCACCCCGGCACCGCCCGCCGCATGTTCGAGGTCTTCCCCCTCATGCGGCAGCTCCACGAACTCCTCTTCTACGTCACCGAAGCCCTCGCCCGCCCGGCCGCCCGCCCCCTGCACCCCCGGCTGCGCGCCCTCCTCGACGAGACCACCCGCTGGACCGCCGCCGGCGCCGACGCCCTCACGGCGGACCTGGACCTCCCGGACCTCCGCGGCCGCATCAACACCCTCCTCCTGGAGACCAGCGAACTCGTCCGCGCCGGGGCCCCCGGCCGCCGCCGCAGCCACCGCGGCGCCGACCTCATGGGCGCCCGCCTCGCCGGAGCCGACCTGCGGGGCGCCAACCTCCGCGGCGCCTACCTCATCGCCGCGGACCTCTCCGGCGCCGACCTCCGCCTCGCCGACCTCATCGGCGCCGACTTCCGCGACACCGACCTGCGCGGAGCCGACCTGCGCGACGCCCTCTTCCTCACCCAGGCCCAGCTGGGCGCCGCCCGGGGCGACGCCGGCACCAGGATTCCGCCGGGCCTCACCCGTCCCGCGCACTGGGACTGACGGACCATCCGACCATCGGACCGTCAGACAAACACACCGTCACCACCGCAGGTCAGCGCCCCGGACGGGCCAAGCCCCGGGACACCGGGCAAAGAAGCCCGTCAAGTCGACGTATGACCGGGGTTTCATCAGCGAAGATAGTGGGTGACCCATGCCGTCGGCACGGGCTACCGGAACTACCCGTACAGGGGCGGTGAGTTACATGATCCTGGCAGCCGAAAAGGGCGACATCACCACCATCATCGGCGGAATCGCCCCCAACTGGGGGCCCTTCGGCAGTCTCGGCAACGAAGCGAAGATCATGATCGAAGTGATCATGGCGGTCGCCATTCTCATCTGCCTCGGCATCGCCATCTGGGGCGCCGCCAAGCAGCGCATCGGCGCCACCGCGCTGCGCGACACCTTCAGCGCCGAACAGGGCAAGGGCCTGATCGTCGCCGGGCTCACCGGCGTCTTCATCATCGGCTCCCTCGGCACGCTGTTCACCATCGTCTACGGAATGGCCGTCTAGCCGGACCGCCCGCCGGATCCGGACCAGGGCCCGATCACCACCACACCGCATCCACGCGGGAACCAGCACTACCGTCGTACGACGCGGAGGGGGCGGACAGGCAATGAGCAACGACGACCAGTACGGCGGCGGCCACGGCGACATCGGCGGCACGGGCCAGACCCGCACCCGCCTCCCCGACGCCGACACCGACCCGTACGGCGCCCCCCGCCGCACCCCCCGCGCCTCGCGCAGCCTCGTCACGGTGGTCGGCGTGGTGGTCCTGCTGATCGCCGCCATCGCCTTCGCCAACCAGTCCGGCGACACACCCGAGCCCGCGGGCACCGACGACACCCCGGCCGCCTCCGCCACCGCCCCGACCGGCACCCGCCCGGTCGACGGCAAGAACACCGGCATCCCGACGGGCTTCCCCGCCGACCAACAGGGCGCCCAGTCGGCCGCCGCGAACTACGCCGTGGTCCTGGGCTCCGACGGCATGTTCAACACCGCCCGCAGACACGCCATCGTGGACACCGTCGCGGACGAGACCTCCCGCGCCGGACTCCAGGCCGGCTTCGACGCCGACTACTCCGCCGGCCTGCTCGCGCAGATCGGCCTCACCAAAGAGGGCCTCGCCCCGGCCGGCGCCACATTCGTCAGCCGCACCGTCCCCGTCGGCACCAAGGTCACGTCCTTCACCGCCGGCACCGCGTCCGTCGACGTCTGGTGCATCGGCATGTTCGGCCTGACCGGCGAGAAGTCCACCCGGCCCGTGACCAGCGGATGGTTCACCATCTCCATGACCCTCAGGTGGAACGGATCCGACTGGAAGGTCGCCACAACGACCCAGAAGGACGGCCCCACCCCCGTCACCGGAGACAACCCGGTGTCCACCTCCGGCGAGATCGGCAAGGCCGTCACCGAATTCGGAGGGTTCACCTATGCCCGGTAGCCGCACGCTCCCGCTCCGCCGCATCGGCGCCGCAGCCGCCGCCATGCAGACGGCCCTGATCCTCCTGGCCGCACGCGCGACAGCCGCACCCACCCCGCCCCCTGGCAGCTCGCCCTCGCCCACACCCACCCCGGGCGCGACCAACGACCCGTGCGCCCTCATCGCCGGCCCGGCACGCGAATACTGCGACCGCGGCGCAGCCACCGGCGGAGCCCCCCGCACCGGCCTCGCCCCCACCGACCCCGCCGACGCCCTCAACCCCCTCGGCTCCCTCGCCAAGGGCTGCGCCGACGCCGCCGCCTGGATCGTCACCGAGCTCGGCAAAGCCGTCAACGGCAGCGCGAACGTCGACTTCACCAACGACGCCTTCCTCAAGCAGTACGCCATCGTCTTCGCCGCCTCGACCGTCCTCACCCTGGTCCTGTGGCTCCTCGCCGTCGCCAAGCGCGCCATCCGCGGCGTCCCCCTGGCCACCGCCCTCTCCGAGGCCATCGGCTTCCTCTGGCTGACCGTCCTCGCCTCCGCCTTCACCCCCCTGATCCTCTACACCGTCGTCTCCGCGACCGACGGCGTCACCGAGGTCATCGCCTCCGCCGGCGGCAGCCAGACCGACATGTTCTTCGGCTCCTTCACCGAAGCCCTCAAGAAGGGCGACTCCATCGGCGGCGGCCCGATCATGCTGATCGTCGTCTCCCTCGTGACCGTCCTCGCCGCCGGAATCCTCTTCCTCGAACTCTTCATCCGGGCCGCCCTCCTCTACGTGGGCGCCCTCCTCGGCGTCGTCGTCTACTCCGGACTCGTCGACCGCAACCTCTGGGGCCACGTCCGCCGCTGGGCCGGCATCATGATCGCCGTCATCCTCGTCAAGCCGGTCATCGTCATCGTCCTCGGCCTCGCCGGCGCCCTCGCCGGCGACAAGGGCCCCAACGCCTTCTCCGCCGTCGTCTCCGGCCTCGCGATCATCCTGCTGGCCATCTTCGCCTCCGCGATGATCTACCGCTTCGTCCCCGGCTTCGGAGACGACATCGCCGCCGCCCGCGCCGGCCGCACCAAGGCCACCGACGGCGCCCAGGCCGCCGCCGTCATCAGCAGCCCGGCCTCCCTCGTCTCCCAGGGCATCAAGACCCACAGCAGCCGCGGCGCCCACCGCTCCGGCGGCGGCACCACCCCCGCCCCCGCCAACCCCCTCTCCGGAGGCGTGGCCGCCCACAGCAGCCGCCCCACCGGCGGCGGCAGCGGAACCCTCCCCGCCGCCGCACCCGCGCCCCGCACGAGCTCGACGAGCACGAGGAACACAGGAGGTGACGGGCGTTGACGGCCCAGTCCCACCAGATGCACCCGGTCGCGCCCCGCCGCACCTACCTCATCGGCCGCGCCCGGCCGAACGCCGTCATCGGCAAGAACCGCGAGACCGGCGAGATCGCCCTGATCATCGCGGGTGCCTTCCTCGGCATGATGAGCGGACTGCTCGTCCCCGACCTCACCCTGCGCATCGTCACCCTCGTCGGCTTCCCCCTGCTCGCCCTCGCCGCCGTCTACGTCCCCTACCGCGGCCGCACCTTCTACAAGTGGTACGAGATCAACCGCAGCTACAAGCGCATCCTGCGCCGCGGCACCGCGTACCGCTCCGGCGCCATGGAAGCCGGCACCCGCGCCGACGGCCGCGAGGTCGAGGTCGGCCCGCCCCCCGGCATCGGCCGTATCAGCTGGCTCTCCGCACCCTTCGGACCCGACGAGATCGCCGTCCTCCTGCACGCCGACCGCAGGACCGTCACTGCGGCCATCGAGATCGAGGGCCCCGGCGTGGGCCTGCGCGACAGCGAGGACCAGGAGGCCCTCGTCGACCGCTTCGGCACCCTCCTCAAGCACGTCGCCAACGGCGACGGCTTCGTCACCCGCCTCCAGATGCTCGCCCGCACCCTCCCCGCCGACCCCGACGCCCACGCCAAGGACGTCATCCAGCGCGGCGACCCCACCGCCCCCGTCTGGCTGCGCGACTCCTACGACCAGCTGCAGTCGATGGTCTCCACCTCCTCCGAGCAGCACCGCGCCTACCTCGTCGCCTGCATGCACTACACGCGCGAACTCGCCGCCGAGGCCCACACCATCGCCCGCGCCGGCGGCCGCAAGGGCCGCAAGCTCGACCGCGACTCCGGCCTCGCCATCGTCATGGCCCGCGAGCTCACCGACATCTGCGCCCGCCTCGCCGAGGCCGACATCCGGGTACGCCAGCCCCTCGGACAGGGCCGCCTCGCCTCCCTCGTCCACTCCATGTACGACCCGGACCACCCCATCGACCACATCCAGGCCATGACCAAGCGCAACGCCTGGCCCGCCGAACTCGACGCGGTCGAACCCACCTACCTCCAGGCCAAGACCCGCGAGTCCTCCACCCGCGCCCCCTGGTGCCACGCCACCGCCTGGATCAAGGAGTGGCCCATGACCCCCGTCGGCGTGAACTTCCTCGCCCCGCTCCTCGTCCACACCCCCGACGTCATCCGCACCGTCGCCGTCACCATGGACCTCGAACCCACCGAGATCGCCATCGAGCGGATGCTCACCGAGAAGACCAACGACGAAGCGGACGCCTCCCGCGCCGCGAAGATGAACCGCACCGTCGACCCCCGCGACATCGCCGCCCACGGCCGGCTCGACCAAAGAGGTGAAGATCTCGCCAGCGGTGCGGCAGGAGTCAACCTCGTCGGGTACATCACCGTGTCCTCGCGTTCACCGGAGGCCCTCGCCCGCGACAAGAGGACCATCCGCGCCTCGGCCGGCAAGTCCTACCTGAAGCTGGAGTGGTGCGACCGCGAACACCACCGCGCCTTCGTCAACACCCTGCCGTTCGCCACCGGCATCCGACGCTAGCTGGAGGGAAAGGCCGCCATGCGAGACCCGCTGTCCGCCCTCACGGACGCCTTCACCAGCTTCCTGTTCGGCAAGGTCGAGACGACCCGCCTGCCCGTCCGCACCTCCACCGGCCAGGCCCAGGCCGTCTACCTGCCCACCGCCGCCCCCGGCCTCGGCGACTCCGGCGTGATCATCGGCCGCGAGGTCTACAGCGGCAAGGGGTACATCTACGACCCCTTCCAGCTGTACGGCCAGCAGCTCCCCGCCCCGCACTGGCTGGTCCTCGGCGAGTCCGGCAACGGCAAGTCCGCCCTGGAGAAGACGTACGTCCTGCGCCAGCTCCGCTTCCGCGACCGCCAGGTCGTCGTCCTCGACGCCCAGGGCGAGGACGGCGTCGGCGAATGGAACCTCATCGCACAGCAGCTGGGGATAACCCCCATCCGCCTGGACCCCGTCGCCGCCAACGACGGCGGGATCCGCCTCAACCCCCTCGACCCGGCCATCACCACGACCGGCCAGCTCGCCCTGCTCCGCACCATCATCGAGGTGGCGCTCGGCCACGGCCTCGACGAACGCTCCGGCTTCGCCCTGAAGGTCGCCCACGCCTACGTCGTCGACACCATCCGCGACCGCCAGCCCGTCCTCACCGACATCGTCGAGCAGCTCCGCCACCCCGAACCCGGCTCCGCCGAGGCCATGAACGTCGACATAGACGACGTACGGGCCTGGGGCCTCGACGTCGCACTCGTCCTCGACCGCCTCGTCGACGGCGACCTGCGCGGCATGTTCGACGGGCCCACGACCGTCGGCATCGACCTCGACGCCCCACTGATCGTCTTCGACCTCTCCCACATCGACCGCAACTCCATCGCCATGCCCATCCTCATGGCGATCGTCGGCGTGTGGCTGGAGCACACCTGGATCCGCCCGGACCGCAAGAAGCGCATCTTCCTCGTCGAAGAGGCCTGGCACATCATCAACAGCCCCTTCGTCGCCCAGCTGTTCCAGCGCCTCCTCAAGTTCGGCCGGCGCCTCGGCCTGTCCTTCGTCGCCGTCGTCCACCACCTGTCCGACGTCGTCGACGGCGCGGCCGCCCGCGAGGCCGCCGCCATCCTCAAGATGGCCTCGACCCGCACGATCTACGCCCAGAAAGCCGACGAGGCACGCGCCACCGGACGCGTCCTCGGCCTGCCCCGGTGGGCGGTGGAGATCATCCCCACCCTCACCCCGGGCATCGCCGTGTGGGACGTCAACGGCAACGTCCAGGTCGTCAAACACCTGATCACCGAAGCCGAACGCCCCCTCGTCTACACCGACCGCGCGATGACGGAGTCCGCCACCGCGCACCCCCTCCCCGACGACCTGCTGGCGGCCGAACTGGAGGCGGAGCAGCGCGCCCTGCTCATGGAACGCCACCAGGGCGGCGGACCGGGATCCGCGACGACGGTGGCGTGAGGGGCCGGCGAGCCCCGCGGAGTACGAGAGGCACCAGATGCACGAGAGCGGCACGAGACGCCCGGCCGGCCCCGGCCCTGCCCCTTCCCGCGGCGTCCCGGACGGTCTCCTGGTCGCCCTGCTCGCGTTCCTCCTGGGACTGGCCGTGCTCGTGTGGTCCTCGACGGGGCTGGCCGCGCTCCTCGCGAAGGGCGCCTGGCCGGCCACCGTCACGTTCGGCCGCACACCCGACGCGGTCCGCGCCCTGATAGCGGAGCCGCACGACCTGCCGGGCGCCTGGCCGGCGACGGACCCGGCGGCGCTGTCGGGCTGGGGGCTCTTCTGGGGCCTGTTCGTCGGGCAGCTTCTGGTCCTCTTCGTGCTCACCGTGTTCGTGATCGGCGCCGTGGCCCGCACGAAGGCGCGCCGGGCCCGCGCCCGCAGCGCCCCGCCGGAGCCGACTGCGCAGGCTGCGGAACCGGATCCGGTGCCGGTGCCGGTGCCGGTGCCGGATCCGCCGAAGCCGCCCCTGCCGAAGCCGGCGCCCGCCGTCCCCGCCCCGGCCGCTGGGGGGCCGACGGACGAGGCGTACCGGTACGGCTTCGGCCACCCGCCCCGCGCCGAGGCCCCGGCGGCCGCTCCGGCGGGCCGTCTGGCGTACGGGGCCCCGGGCGAGCGCCGCCGCCTGGCGGCGGCCCATCTCGCGTCCGCGGAGGGCGCGGCGCTCGTCGTGACGTCCTCACCGGCGCTGTGGGCGGACACGAAGGACGGCCGCGCGAAGCTGGGCCCGGTCCTCCTGTACGACCCGTCGCACCTGTGCGACACCCCGGCCCGTATGCACTGGAACCCGGCGGAGGGCTGCACGGACCGGGACACCGCGGCCGTCCGCGCCACGGCCCTGCTGGCCCCCGTACGACCGCGGGCGCGCATGGACGAGGCTGTCGCCGACACGGCGGAGACGCTGGTGCGGAGCTGGCTACAGGCGGCCGCGCTGGACGGCCGCCCGTTCAAGCAGCTGCACCGCTGGGCACAGGGAACCGGGGTGCAGGAGGCGGTCCGCATCCTGCGCACGCACCCGCAGGCGGCGGCAGGGGCTGCCGGGGAGCTGGAGAGTGCCCTCACCGCGTATCCCGAACGACGGGACCAGGCCCGGCATCTGACGGCACGGGCGCTGGCGTGCCTGACGTCGGTGCACATCCGCGAGGCCTGCAATCCGAACCGAACGGATGCGCTGGCGCTGGCATCGTTCCTGCAGGAGGGGGGCACCCTCTATGTGGTGGGTGAATCCGTGGAGGAACCCGCGGCCCACCCGGGTGCGATGCCGCTGCTGACCGCACTCGCGTCGAGCGTGGTCGAGCACGGCCGCCGCATGGCCGCACGGTCATCCCGCGGCCGGCTCGACCCACCACTGACCCTGGTCCTGGAGGACGTGGCGGCCGTCGCCCCGGTCCCGCAGCTGCCGGACCTCCTCGCGGAGGACGTGCTGCCGCTGCTGGCGTTGTGCCGCAGCCGCGAGCAGGCCCGGTCCCGCTGGCCTCAGTGGCCCGCGGAGCCCCCGGCCGACGCGACCGCGCCGCCCCGGCCGGGGGCCCGTACTCCGGCTCCGTGACCTCTACCTCCGGGCCGCGGGCCGGGGGTAGACGTACTCGAGCTCCTTCGCCGCCGGGTCGCCGGGCTTGGGGATGACGAGCCCGCTCGGCCGGAACCCGTAGCGCCGGTAGAAGCCGCCGGCCCGCGCGTTGTCCTCGTGTACGAACAGGCGGACGCGCTCCAGCCGCGGCTCCTCCAGCGACCAGGCCCACTGGAGCGCGGCGGTGAACAGGGCGTCGGTCAGTCCGCGCCCGCGCCACTCCGGCCGCACGTACACGCCGACGAAATGCGCCTGGTCGGTGTCGACGGTCCGCTCGAGGAAGTCGGCGCCGCCGACGGGCTCGACGAAGGCGGACACCGAGCCGGCCCACTGTCCGTCGGGGGTCTCGGCGATGAACTGCCGGACGTGGACGCCTTCGGCCGCCCCGCGCGCCCGCTCCTGCCAGTACGCGTCGGGTTTGGCAGCGGCGTCCTCGACGGATTCCAGGAACGCCATGGGCGCGAGCGGGTCGGCGAGGGCCTCCAGGCGGAGCGCCTTGACCTTCTGCCATTCATCGGTCCGTACGGGCCGGGTCACAAACTGTTCCATGCACCCGGATCCAATCACGGGCCGGCGCGCACCGCACCGCAATTCAATCTGCCCTGAAACGCAGGAAAGCCCCGCACCAGAGCTGGTGCGGGGCTTTCCCACAATGATTGTTCGGCGGCGTCCTACTCTCCCACAGGGTCCCCCCTGCAGTACCATCGGCGCTGAAAGGCTTAGCTTCCGGGTTCGGAATGTAACCGGGCGTTTCCCTAACGCTATGACCACCGAAACACTATGAAGTTGAACTCAAGCCGGCAATGGCGAGTTCGTTGCTTCAGAACTAACACAGTGGACGCGAGCAACTGAGGACAAGCCCTCGGCCTATTAGTACCAGTCAGCTCCACCCGTTACCGGGCTTCCACATCTGGCCTATCAACCCAGTCGTCTACTGGGAGCCTTACCCTCTCAAGGAGGTGGGAATACTCATCTTGAAGCAGGCTTCCCGCTTAGATGCTTTCAGCGGTTATCCCTCCCGAACGTAGCCAACCAGCCATGCCCTTGGCAGGACAACTGGCACACCAGAGGTTCGTCCGTCCCGGTCCTCTCGTACTAGGGACAGCCCTTCTCAATATTCCTACGCGCACAGCGGATAGGGACCGAACTGTCTCACGACGTTCTAAACCCAGCTCGCGTACCGCTTTAATGGGCGAACAGCCCAACCCTTGGGACCGACTCCAGCCCCAGGATGCGACGAGCCGACATCGAGGTGCCAAACCATCCCGTCGATATGGACTCTTGGGGAAGATCAGCCTGTTATCCCCGGGGTACCTTTTATCCGTTGAGCGACGGCGCTTCCACAAGCCACCGCCGGATCACTAGTCCCGACTTTCGTCCCTGCTCGACCCGTCGGTCTCACAGTCAAGCTCCCTTGTGCACTTACACTCAACACCTGATTGCCAACCAGGCTGAGGGAACCTTTGGGCGCCTCCGTTACCCTTTGGGAGGCAACCGCCCCAGTTAAACTACCCATCAGACACTGTCCCTGATCCGGATCACGGACCGAGGTTAGACATCCAGCACGACCAGAGTGGTATTTCAACGACGACTCCACAACCACTGGCGTGGCCGCTTCACAGTCTCCCACCTATCCTACACAAGCCGAACCGAACACCAATATCAAACTGTAGTAAAGGTCCCGGGGTCTTTCCGTCCTGCTGCGCGAAACGAGCATCTTTACTCGTAGTGCAATTTCACCGGGCCTATGGTTGAGACAGTCGAGAAGTCGTTACGCCATTCGTGCAGGTCGGAACTTACCCGACAAGGAATTTCGCTACCTTAGGATGGTTATAGTTACCACCGCCGTTTACTGGCGCTTAAGTTCTCAGCTTCGCCCCACCGAAATGGAGCTAACCGGTCCCCTTAACGTTCCAGCACCGGGCAGGCGTCAGTCCGTATACATCGCCTTACGGCTTCGCACGGACCTGTGTTTTTAGTAAACAGTCGCTTCTCGCTGGTCTCTGCGGCCACCCCCAGCTCAAGGTGCAAGACCTATCACCAGGAATGGCCCCCCTTCTCCCGAAGTTACGGGGGCATTTTGCCGAGTTCCTTAACCATAGTTCACCCGAACGCCTCGGTATTCTCTACCTGACCACCTGAGTCGGTTTAGGGTACGGGCCGCCATGAAACTCGCTAGAGGCTTTTCTCGACAGCATAGGATCATCCACTTCGCCACAATCGGCTCGGCATCAGGTCTCAACCTTGTATGAGGGACGGATTTGCCTACCCCTCGGCCTACACCCTTACCCCGGGACAACCACCGCCCGGGCTGGACTACCTTCCTGCGTCACCCCATCGCTTACCTACTACAAGTCCGGTTCGTCGGCTCCACCACTTCCCTTCACCCGAAGGATCCAGGACGGCTTCACGGACTTAGCATCGCTCGCCTCGATATTGGGCGTTTCAAAGCGGGTACCGGAATATCAACCGGTTGTCCATCGACTACGCCTGTCGGCCTCGCCTTAGGTCCCGACTTACCCTGGGCAGATCAGCTTGACCCAGGAACCCTTAGTCAATCGGCGCACACGTTTCTCACGTGTGTATCGCTACTCATGCCTGCATTCTCACTCGTGAACCGTCCACAACTCGCTTCCGCGGCTGCTTCACCCGGCACACGACGCTCCCCTACCCATCACAGCCTCCGTTGGGAGTATTGCTGCAATGACACGACTTCGGCGGTACGCTTGAGCCCCGCTACATTGTCGGCGCGGAATCACTTGACCAGTGAGCTATTACGCACTCTTTCAAGGGTGGCTGCTTCTAAGCCAACCTCCTGGTTGTCTCTGCGACTCCACATCCTTTCCCACTTAGCGTACGCTTAGGGGCCTTAGTCGATGCTCTGGGCTGTTTCCCTCTCGACCATGGAGCTTATCCCCCACAGTCTCACTGCCGCGCTCTCACTTACCGGCATTCGGAGTTTGGCTAAGGTCAGTAACCCGGTAGGGCCCATCGCCTATCCAGTGCTCTACCTCCGGCAAGAAACACACGACGCTGCACCTAAATGCATTTCGGGGAGAACCAGCTATCACGGAGTTTGATTGGCCTTTCACCCCTAACCACAGGTCATCCCCCAGGTTTTCAACCCTGGTGGGTTCGGTCCTCCACGAAGTCTTACCTCCGCTTCAACCTGCCCATGGCTAGATCACTCCGCTTCGGGTCTAGAGCGTGCAACTCAAACGCCCTGTTCGGACTCGCTTTCGCTACGGCTTCCCCACACGGGTTAACCTCGCTACACACCGCTAACTCGCAGGCTCATTCTTCAAAAGGCACGCAGTCACGAGACGTGCAAGCACGTCCGACGCTCCCACGGCTTGTAGGCACACGGTTTCAGGTACTATTTCACTCCGCTCCCGCGGTACTTTTCACCATTCCCTCACGGTACTATCCGCTATCGGTCACCAGGGAATATTTAGGCTT
>NZ_CP030862.1:6617500-6622500 GCF_003325375.1 Streptomyces globosus
TTTGGCACGCTGTTGAGTTCTCAAGGAACGGACGCTTCCTTCGTACTCACCCGCAGTAACACTTACTGGGGCTTTCCTCCGGGCTTTCGTTCTTCGTTTCCGACTCTATCAGACTCTTTCGTGTCCGATTCCCGGTCGAAGCGGGATTCGCCTTCCGGGACTCGCTTTCGCGTTTCCCTTTCGGCGAGACCGACTCTATCAGAAGTTTTCCACCGGATTTCCCGGCTTCGAATTTCCGAACACGGAGTCGACTGTGCACCCGGGGCTTGGAGTCCCGGGTACGAGGTCTGCTTGGGGTTCGTTGCCGAACGATCCGTTCCAGGCAACCGCTCCACTCTACATCCGTGCCCCACGGGTGTCAAAGACCCCAGGCGTCCGCTCGCAACCGCGGAGAGACCGATGAGTTCCCCGTCCGGCTGCGGTCTCCATCCGGTAGACACAGCCAGAGCAGGACCTTCCCGAGGAGTGAGTCGCATGCGGATCGTGGTCACCGAGTTCATCAGCCTGGACGGTGTCGTACAGGCGCCCGGCGGGCCGGACGAGGACCGGGACGGGGGCTTCGCCCACGGTGGCTGGGTGGCGCCGTTCTTCGATCCGGAGGTGGTCGGCGGCGCCTTCGACGCCGCTCTCGCCGGCGCGGAGGCCCTCCTCTTCGGGCGGCGCACCTGGCAGACGATGGCCGGCGCCTGGCCGGACCGGGCCGGCGACCCCTTCGCGGACCGCATGAACGCCCTCCCGAAGCACGTCGTCTCCTCGACGCTCACGGCCGCCGACCTGACGTGGAACAACACCTCCCTCATCGCCGGCGACAAGCCGGTGCCCGCGATCCGGGAGCTCCGCGAGCGCGAGGGCGGCGACCTGGTGGTGATGGGCAGCCCCTCGCTCGTCCGCACCCTGATCGAGGAGGGCCTCGTCGACGAGCTCCGCCTCAACGTGATGCCGGTCGTCCTCGGCGGCGGCAAGACCATCTTCCCGACGTCCGGCAGCAAGCGCTCCCTGCAGCTGGTCTCCGCGGTCACCAGCCCCACGGGCGTCCAGGTCTGCACCTACCGGGCGGCCCAGGACCCGTCTCACTGACCAGGGCGTGCCGCGTCTCCTCGTACGCCGCCTCCACCGCCCCGGCCGGACAACATGGCTCCGGGCTGGGGGACCACGACCAAAGTCCCTGCACCCGTGGGACCGGCGACCCAGGCGCCGAACCCGGCCGCACGCCTACGGTGGCGCCGACGGGGCAGGCACATCCGATGGCGGGGGCGGGTATGGCAGTGGCGATCGTGACGGGGGCTTCCCGCGGCCTGGGCCGAGCCCTGGCCGCGGAGCTTGCGGGGCAGGGCTGGAGCGTGGTGGTGAGCGGGCGGAACGCCGGCGCGCTCACCGGGGCGGCCGACAGGCCCGGCGTGGTCGCGCTCGCCGGCGACGTACGCCATGGCCCGCACCGCGCCGCGCTGGTGGCGGCGGCACGGCGGCTCGGCGGGCTGGACCTGCTGGTGAACAACGCGGCGGTGCTCGGGGCGGAGCCCCTGGTGCCGCTGGCGGAGCAGTCGCCGGCCGGGTTCCGCCGCGCCCTGGAGGTGAACCTCGTGGCACCGCTGGCACTGGTCCAGGAGGCGCTGCCGCTGCTGCGGGCATCCCCCCGGGGCGCCGTACTGAACCTCAGCTCGGCCGCGGCGGTCACGGCCTACCCGACCTGGGGGGCGTACGGGGCGACCAAGGCCGGGCTGGACCTGCTGTCGGGTGTCCTGGCCGTGGAGGAGCCGGAGCTGCGGGTGTGGTGGGCGGACCCGGGGTCGATGGCGACACCGATGATGGCGTCGGCCGAGCCGGACGCGGACCTCGGCGCACTGCCGACACCGGAGGAGGTGGCCCCGCTGCTGCTGCGCCTGGTCGCGGAGCGGCCGCAGAGCGGGCGGTACACGGCGCGGGGCCTGGCGCGTGAGGCGGCGGTCACGTAGCGGCGCCCGCCAGGGCAGCGGGCATGGCCAGGGTGGTGAGGTCGCCGCGGTCCGCCGAGCGGACCGTGACGGGCTGGTCGTGGCCGCGTAGGTCGAGCAGGACGTCGGGCCCGATCGCGGTGCTCACCGCGGGATAGAGGGTGGTCACCTCGAACCGCACCCGCAACGCCCGTCCCGCCACGGTGGCCGGCACCGCCACACGGGTCCCGGCACCGTCCACCGCTCCGACGGTCAGTCCGTGGCCGCCCGCCCGCAGCACGACGTCCGCACCGGGCTGCTCCTCCAACGCCCGCAGGAGCAGCTCCTTCGAGACCGTCACACGAGTGGTGGCCCCGCCCAGTGACGCGAGCATCAGCCGGTGATCGGGAAAGTCCTCCGACACGAGCCGGCAGTGCCGGTCTCCCCGACCGCCGAGGCACAGCCGGATGCCGTGAGGGACGGCTTCGAGACGCACTCTCGGGCTGCGCCGGATCTCGCCGACCGCGGCCCGCAGCTCCCCGCCGTCGACCGTGCCGGCCCATGCCCGCACCGGCCCTTCGGCCGGCACGAGCGTCCTGGTGGCGAGCCGGTACCGGTCGGTCGCGGTCAGGGTGACCGCCTCGGCATCCACCTCGACGCGCACGCCTGCGAGTGCGGGTGTCCCGGGCTCGTACGCGGTCGCGGTCAGCACCTGCTCGACCGCATCCGCCAGTACGGGCCCCTTCAGGGCCCCGAGGGGAAGCCGCGTCTCCTCGCCGAGTGCGGCCCTGATGACGGCGGCCTTCTCACGCACGGCCGCGGCCTGGTCCATGATCTGCGCGACGTGTTCGTCGAGGAGCCGAGCCGCCTCACCGGCCTCCGCCCCGAGCACGGCCTCGACACCGGCCAGCGGCATGGCGACCTCACGCAGGCGCCGCAGCGCGACGGCCCGGGCCAGCTGGCCGGGACTGTAGTAGCGGTAGCCCGAGGCGGAATCGGTCTCGGCGGGCGGCAGCAGCCCGGAGTCGGCGTAGAACCGCAGCGCGCTGGCGGTCAGACCACTGCGTCGGGCAAAGGCCCCTATCGGCATCAGCTCGTCTTCTGGCACGGCGCCATCCTCAATCTTCAACCGACTCGAAGGTCAAGGCTGTGTCCGGGAAGCGGGCTTCCTGCGGGGCTAGAGGTTGACCCGCTTCAGATACACCCGCCGGCGGTGGGGGACGGTCTGGTACCAGAGCAGGAGGTGCTCGTCCTCGTACGTCCGAAGCCGCATCGGATTCTCGTCCTCGTGCAGGCTGCCGTCCTTGGGGTCGATGCCCAGGGAGGCCAGGTCGACGAGCCCGTCCATGACGGCGCTGACGAGCAGTTGCTGTTCCGTCGGCATGTCCCCGAGAACCCAGAGCCGGCTGGGGTCGCATTCCCATGCCCAGCCGTTGTCGCTCTCGACGGCTTCGCCGCGCGGAGTCACAGGCCGATTTCCCGCTGGGCCTCGGCGAGGATGCGGCTGCTCGTTGCCATGGCGTCCTGGAACTGCTGCTCGGTGGAGGCGGGGTCGCCCGCGATCCGTTCCGCTTCGCGGAGGGTGGCCGCGCGGGCCGGCCAGCGGTGGATCGCCACGTGGGTGGCCCACTTGATCAGGAAGAAGCGAAGCGGGTTGATCGCCCCGGTCTCCGCGGCCCGGTCGAAGGCCTCGTGGCATTCCTTGTCGAGCGCCGCCAGGCTCGGCATGTCGATCCGCCGCACCGCGTCCCGCAGGGCCTCGCGTGTCATGGCCGGCTGGGGGATCAGGGGGCGGTCGCCGTCTTCCACCTGCTGTGCTGTCATCGGACTCCTCCAGGGGAACGCCGCCAGGATACCGAGACGGGCCTCGACATTGCCCTGAAACGCAGGAAAGCCCCGCACCAGAGCTGGTGCGGGGCTTTCCCACAATGATTGTTCGGCGGCGTCCTACTCTCCCACAGGGTCCCCCCTGCAGTACCATCGGCGCTGAAAGGCTTAGCTTCCGGGTTCGGAATGTAACCGGGCGTTTCCCTAACGCTATGACCACCGAAACACTATGAAGTTGAACTCAAGCCGGCAAGGCGAGTTCGTTGCTTCAGAACTAACACAGTGGACGCGAGCAACTGAGGACAAGCCCTCGGCCTATTAGTACCAGTCAGCTCCACCCGTTACCGGGCTTCCACATCTGGCCTATCAACCCAGTCGTCTACTGGGAGCCTTACCCTCTCAAGGAGGTGGGAATACTCATCTTGAAGCAGGCTTCCCGCTTAGATGCTTTCAGCGGTTATCCCTCCCGAACGTAGCCAACCAGCCATGCCCTTGGCAGGACAACTGGCACACCAGAGGTTCGTCCGTCCCGGTCCTCTCGTACTAGGGACAGCCCTTCTCAATATTCCTACGCGCACAGCGGATAGGGACCGAACTGTCTCACGACGTTCTAAACCCAGCTCGCGTACCGCTTTAATGGGCGAACAGCCCAACCCTTGGGACCGACTCCAGCCCCAGGATGCGACGAGCCGACATCGAGGTGCCAAACCATCCCGTCGATATGGACTCTTGGGGAAGATCAGCCTGTTATCCCCGGGGTACCTTTTATCCGTTGAGCGACGGCGCTTCCACAAGCCACCGCCGGATCACTAGTCCCGACTTTCGTCCCTGCTCGACCCGTCGGTCTCACAGTCAAGCTCCCTTGTGCACTTACACTCAACACCTGATTGCCAACCAGGCTGAGGGAACCTTTGGGCGCCTCCGTTACCCTTTGGGAGGCAACCGCCCCAGTTAAACTACCCATCAGACACTGTCCCTGATCCGGATCACGGACCGAGGTTAGACATCCAGCACGACCAGAGTGGTATTTCAACGACGACTCCACAACCACTGGCGTGGCCGCTTCACAGTCTCCCACCTATCCTACACAAGCCGAACCGAACACCAATATCAAACTGTAGTAAAGGTCCCGGGGTCTTTCCGTCCTGCTGCGCGAAACGAGCATCTTTACTCGTAGTGCAATTTCACCGGGCCTATGGTTGAGACAGTCGAGAAGTCGTTACGCCATTCGTGCAGGTCGGAACTTACCCGACAAGGAATTTC
>NZ_CP030863.1 GCF_003325375.1 Streptomyces globosus
ACGAGGTCCGCGGTGCCCGGCTCGCTGCGCTCCAGACCGCTCTGCTCAAGGCGTCGGCCGAGGAGGGCTTCCGCCGCACGCTGGTCTTCCACCACGTGGTGAAGGAGGCCGAGGCGTTCGCGGCCGGCCTTCCGGACGTCGCCGCGCAGCTGCATGCCGCCGACCCGGAGCTGTACCCGCGCACGATCTGGGCGGACTGGCTGTGCGGGGAGCACAAGCCGGGCCACCGGCGGCGGGTTCTCGGGGAGTTCGCCGACGGCATCGCCACGGACGGCACGGTCGTGGAGAAGGGCTTCCTGGGCTCGGTGAAGGTGCTCGGGGAAGGCGTGGACACCCGGGAATGTGACTCCGTCTACTGGGCCGACGTGCGCGGCTCGATGCCCGACCTCGTCCAGGCCGTGGGCCGCGCGCTGCGGATGCACCCGGGCGAGGGCAAGGTGGCCAGCCTGGTCGTGCCGGTCCTGCTCGGGCCCGGCGAGACGGCGGACAACATGCTCACCTCCAGGGCGTTCGGCGGGTTGGCGAAGCTGCTGGAGGCGCTCAGGGCGCACGACGCCCGGGTGGTGGAGCAGTTGGCGCAGCAGCAGGCTCCCAGCGCCTACAAGCCCGTCCAGAAGGCCGCGCAGGGCCAGGAGGGCCGGGGCGAGGGGAACGGGTCCGGCGGCCCGTCGGCGTCCGCGCGGAAGCTGTTGAAGTTCAGCACGCCGCGCGATCCGGCGCAGCTGGCGGCGTTCATCAACCTGCGGGTCCTCAACCCCGAGCACGAGCACTGGCGGCGCGGGGTGGAGGCCGCCGTCATCTTCGCGCGCGAGCACGGAGACCTCAAGGTCCCGTTCACGTACCGCGTGCCGGAGGGCGAGGAGGCGGAGGGGGTCGGCTGGCCGGCCTCGCTCGCGAACTTCCCCCTGGGGCAGTGGATCGCCGACAACCGGCGCTTCTACGCCCGCGGGGACATGGACGAGGACCGCATCGCCCAGCTGGAGAAGCTCGGCATGGTGTGGAGCCACTTCGACGTCGCATGGGAGGAGGTCCTGTCCGCCGCACGCGGGTGGGCCGAGGTGAACGGGCACCTCCTGGCCCCGCTCGACGCCACGCACCAGGGCTACCGGGTGGGCACCTGGCTGAAGAACGCGCGGGCCGCCGCCCGGCGCGCTCTGGAACTTGAGCAGCGCCAGGCCGAAGGGCTGCCGGTGGAGTCGTGGGCCGGCGCCCTGTCGCCGGAGCGGCGCGAGCAGCTGGAGGACATCGACCCCTCCTGGTGCCCGAGCTGGCCGGTGGAGTGGCAGCGCGCCTTCCACCTCGTCCGGCTCCACCTCGAGGAGGCCGGCGGCACGCTGCCGACCGAGCCCGGCGAGGTGATGCACCAGGGCGAGGACCTCGGACGGTGGGTGCGGGCGCAGCGGCTCGGCTGGGACAAGCTCACGGCCGTGCAGCAGTGGATGTGTGAGCAGGTCCTCGGCATCACACCCGCGACCGAGGAGGAGAAGCCGCAGCCGCGCCGTACGCAGGCCGACAAATGGGCAATGAACTACGCCGCTGCCAAGCAGTACTACGAACGCGAAGGGCACCTGCGCGTGCCGAGGAAGCACGTCGAACGGATCGTCGGCGAAGACCAGGAGGAACGGGAGCTCCGGCTCGGGGCATGGGTCGGGAACCAACGCTCCAGGGCAGCGACGCTGTCCCCGGAGCGGGTGGAACTGCTGTCCAAGATCGGGATGCGGTGGGCGTAGCGGCGTACGGACGGCGGGGCCGGGCAGGGTGTTCCTGTCCGGCCCCGCCGTGCGTCTGGGCGGCTGAACACGTTCTGAAAATAAATCTTGGGGCGGCTGTTAAGAACTGGGGGTGCGGGGCCCTATGAGGGGTGTACGCGACGAACACCCGGCCAACACCACCTGAGGTAACCGACACGATGTCCCCGCTGGAGTACCTGCCCTTCCTGCTCAACCTCGGGCTCGAGCTCTACACCGCCTGGAGGAACAACCCCGAACGCCCCAGTACCAGGGCCCTGGATTGGGCGCGCCGAGGCTCGCCGCCAGCGCCAAGCACCAACACCAGCACCACGACCGAGTCGAGCACCGCCGGGGAAATCCTGCGCCACCTTCCGCCCGGGGCCAACGCCTATTACGAGGCCCCCGACGGCACCCGACTCCTCGTCTGGTCCGCCGCCCTCCATCCCGGCACCGGCAGTGAAGGGGACGGCTACCGGCTGTGGTGAACGGCTCACCCCGCAAGGTCCTGGGCGCAGAGGCCTTCCGCGCCCAGGACCCTGCAGGTTTCGCACTCTTCGAGACCTGCATGAAAGACGTCGCCCCATATCTGAAGCACAAGTTCGGATCGCAGCTCCGCGACACAGACCTCGAAGGAATCGCCACGGCCGCGTTCTTCACCGCGTACCGCAAGGGCATCGACTTCGACCGGGAGCCCGTCGCGTACATCAAGAAGATCGCGTACAACGACGCCCTGAAGTGGGTGAAGGAAAGGAAGAAGGAGTGGCTGGTCGATCAGACCGATCCGACCGGCCTGCTCGCTCTCTTCGGCGGCGAGGCCGCCGACGCCGATCCCTCCGACGCCGTCGCCCGCAGCGTCGATCCGAAGCGCCAGATGGCAGCCGGCACCGCCGTTGCGGAGGCCGTCGCCACGCGGCTCAAAGAGGACGCCGACGTGTGGGACGTCGTCGACCCGGCGATCAGCACCATCAGCGCGCAGCAGCAGCACGAGGTGATCCTCCGTCAGAGCCTCGGCCACGACGACGACCGGATCGCCGCCGACCTCGGCATTTCCAGGAACCAGATCTACCAGCAGCGGCACCGCGGGATCGCGGTCCTACGCAAGGAACTGAAGCAGTACATCCGGCCGGGTGGTCAGCCGCCTACGCCGACGGCAGGTGAGCAGTAGATGAGCGCCCGACAGACCCCACGGAGGACCGACGATCAGGGAAGGACCGGAATGACGAGCGACACGGGCATCCACCAGCAGGTACTCGTACTGCTGGACGAACCGGCTGACCACTGGGACCGGCCCGATTGCGACTGGCCGGGCCAGGCGCCTCGGCATGACCGGACCGACGATGAGGTGGCCCTGGCCCGGCAGAGCGCCAACACCGCATACGTCATGGGATCTCTCGCACTAGAGCAGGGGGATGTCGACCGGGCGCGGACCTGGTTCACGATGGCCTGCGACGAGCGGCATCCCGGTGCCGCGTTCCGTCTCGCCGTCCTCGGCCTGCGGCAGATCAGCACCGCCCCTGCCACCGCTCGCTCACAAGTGGTGGCTGGCATCCTCGCGGCCCTGTGCCGGGCCGCAGAGTGGGGACACTCCGATGCCCACCGCCTCATCGACCCGTTCATCACTCACACCACCGCGGGCAACAGGGCGCTCGTCGTCGACAACGGGGCCGTCTCCATCGTCACCTCACTGCCCGCCCTGACCATCGACTCTGACGAGCCCTACGAGCCGCAGGACCTCGCGTACTACGACGAGCTCCTCGCGTTTTGCATCGATCTTCCAGCCGCCCGCAAAGCGGCGTCTTCGTCGGAGCCCGAGCAGCCGCCGCGTCTGTGGTTCGCCGGCGCCTCCACGCGTGCAGTGAGACTGATCAAGGCGACAGGCCGTAGCTTCGGCGCGCTGGAGACGCCTTGGCGGGACATGACCAGCTTCGAGCATGAGTTCTTGATCTTCCTGGCGGGCTGCCAGTTGCGGCACTGGCCCGTACTCGAGTCGCGGGCTGAGGGGGCGGCGCATGACGCGCTACTACTGTCCGCCGTGGTGAACCCGCTAGAGCCATACCTCGGACAGGCCCATGCACCTTGGGTGCGCCAGTGCATGAGGTGCGAGAGCGAGAGCACGCCGCGCTTTCAGACGGCGCACCGGGCTTGCCGCCACTGCGTCATCAAACACGATCGTGGAGTAGGCACGGACCTCGTTGCGCTGTGGGCGACATACTGGGGCAACGCAACCGGCAGGCAAAGCCATGCCTCAGCCGATCGCAGGTCTGTGATGGAACACATCGTGGGGAAGGAACGCCTTACCGCCGGCAGAACAGCGGCTCTCACCGGAGACTCCGAGCGAGGCGGAAAGCTCACGTGGGCAGACTCCGTAGTATCCAGGCTGCGCCGCCACCGCGCAGAGGAGGCCCTCCAGACCTTCTGGTTCTTCGACACAAGCCAGTGGGCCGCAGCGCTGGAACGCAGGATGATGCCCCGGCCGGAATCCTCGGCCAGCGACCATCTGCCAACAGCCGTCTTCACTCCACCCCCTTCGCCCGCCAACGATCGCATCGGCCTGGACTGGGCCGAGCTCCTGCACAACAGCACACCTTTGTCAGCCGTCCCTCCACGCAATCCCCAGTCGGCATTCCACGTGGTCCGTGACGAAGAAGCCCTCTATCTCTTCACCGCCACAGCCCCCGATGCAGGAGCCGCCCCACAGCTCGCAACACCCACCGCCATCACCGCCCTACAGGGGAACTGCCACGAGCCCTCCGCCCCTACGGCCGGGCACACAAACCGAAGCCCAGCGCCAGCTCCGCGCACTACAACCACACCCGCTTCCATCCAGGTCTACGAGCTGTGCCCCTGACCAGCAGTGGGTCATCCGGCGGCGGGGGCTATTCCTTCGCCGCACGCCGGTATGTCGTCAACCGTGACGTCAGCCGGACGAAGCGAAGGGGCGCCAGGCGGCGCGGTCTATTGCGGCGTAGCCCCCTGGACTTCCGCGACCAGCTCGGGGACGACGAGGGCGACGTCCAGGGATTAGCTGCTGCCCCAGGCGAAGGAGGCTGCCGCCGTGTGAGCGTCGCGCCCTCCCCGGACGATCTCGGGCTCGGCCACACCTTGTGGCCGGGCCCCAGCCGTCCAGCGGCACGAGACGAACCCGCATTTTCGTCAAAATGACGCTAATATGGAGGCAGGCCAGCTCCCTCACGGGTGATGCCCCGTCATGCTCTTGCGCTTAAGGGCCTTCCCGTCGTCCTGACCCCCGAGCGTCAGAAGAGGGTGGCGCTGTGGTCGGCGATGAAGTTGATGGTCATCTACTTCGACACGCACTACGGCGGCAAGCGGCCTCCGCTGGAAGTCATCGGGCTCGAAGATGCTCGGTCTCTGTTAGGGCGTTGGGACCCCGGATGGTCATGGCCCTGTCCCGCTACCAGTCGGCTCACGGTCTCAGCGAGCCGTTTTACCGCACCGTCTTCGAGCGGATGGACCACGGCAAGAACATGCACAGCCGGATAGACCCCGGCGGTACAGGGCACAGCTACCAGGCGGTGCTCAAGATTGGCGCGTTCGTCGCGAAGATGATCCGGGTCGGGGAGGGCGTTCCCATGTACCAGGTGCCGCCGGATCTCCCCGAGTCGGTGACGGTGCACCCGAGGTGGGGGAAGGCCACGTGGCCGGGCAGGAGTGGGAGGCGTACGCCTGCCTTCCGGATGAGACCGGGGCACGGCCAAGCTGAGCGGCGGCTTCTGACCTCACCGCGGCTGGACCCCTTCACGGCCCGGTACTCCCGAAGCTGCCAGGTGCCAATGGCATCTGGCAGAAGCTTCGGGAGTGCCGGGCCGTGAAGATCGGGCCAGGTGACACGTCCTCTGGCCCGATCTTCACGAGCGCAGGGCTCACTTGCTAGCCCTACTTCTCGATGACGAAGTAGATGGCCCGGTGCTCATCCACCTTCTCCAGCAGGCCACTGTCCGCCAGTCGTCGGTACACCTCTCGGATGTACTTCTCGGAGGGGTGGTAACCGGCATCTCGCAGGGTCTGCATTCCGCGGCTCGGGTCCCAGGTTCCGCCGAGCGCGCGAACGGACTTCTCCAGGGACTCTCGCTGGGTGTTCTCAGCCTTCTGCACCTTGGCCATGTGGTTGCGGATGCTTTCAGGGGCGCCCTTGTAGTCGCAGTGGTCGCACTTCTTCCAGGCGCCCGCTTCGACGGCTGCGTCGGTGACGGGGTTGTCGGGGCCGTAGCCCTGGCTCTTGAGGAGTTCGGCAACGGAGCCGTTGTGGTGGACGGCGAGGTAGGCGGCTTCGGCGATCTTGTCGTGACCGGCGGCGAAGGTGCGTCCGTAGCCGATGGCGGTCTGGCAGCCGCAGTGGCAGCGGTTGGTGGTCGCGGTGTCTGTCATGCCGTCAGGTTAGCTACCCCGGAGTCTCCTAGCAAGGTTTGGAAACCCTTGGATTTCTAGGGTGATGGAAGGTGAGTAGCGTTCCGGCCCCACGCTGGGTGCTACATGTTTGGCCGGTCGGAAGCAACAACTCGCAATGGGCGAGAGAAAGGGCGGCCGGCACCGCAGCGTCGCCGCCGCGGAGGCCGTCGGCCGACTCGTCCGGGAGGCGTGGGGCGGCGCGTACGGGGTGGAGATCGAACACCACCACATCGACCACCCCGTACTGCCCGCCGCCGGCTGACCCCGCGGACCCCAACAACCCCCGGATGGCGTCACCCATGACGCGGCCCCTACCGCGCGGCGGGTTCCAAGAGGGCACAGCACATGCTTTCTTTTTGCCGGACAAACCGGCCATCCTTTCCGAATCACCGAATCAGGGGAAAGTCCCCGCATCCCCCGTGCCCTCATGCAGGCCACAGGGGTTGCGGTTGTGGCGCGGGCTCGATGTCGTGTGGGGAGGACCGGGGTGTCGGCGGTGGCCGGGACGGCAGCGGCCGTTCAAGAACTCGACGGGGACCAGCTCGCAGCGCTCGACGCCTGCGTGGTCGCGGCGCTGGCCTTGAGCAGCACTGAGGGTGAGGCGCACCGGCGAATGCGGCTGCTGATGGAGTGCCATGGTCGCTATGTGCGCTCGTTCGGGGTCCTTGAGCAGGCACCGTCGTACGCGGTGTTCGCCCGTCGGCTCCGCGGAAGCCGGGTGGCCGACCTTTTGCCGGGACGGCCCCAGGGTTCGGTGCTCGGCGAGCTGTGGCTGCTCGATGACGACGGCATGCCCAGCTCGGCGCTGCACCGGCTCGCGGTGGAGGCCTCTGAGCACGGCCATCAGGCTCCGGGGATCGGTGCCGACATCCGCCATCTTCACAGCCTGCTGCGGGCGGTGGGGGTGTTGCCGGTGAGTACCGGGCTGTCGCGGATCTCCGGCGAGACCGTCCAGCACGCCGTCTTCCGCGCGCTGAGGGCTGCCGGCTTTGAGGCATATACCCGGGGCCGGGAGGCGATGGTCCGCACGCCCGTCCTGACACGGCGCGTTTTGTCCCGGAACGCTGCGTTGGTCGAGCTGGGCGCGTACACCGGTATCTCCCCGACGCGGCAGTTCGGCGGCCTGTGGGCAGCGTGTCCGATGTGCAGGTGGACGATGAGGGCCACCTACCGCGCCGACGGCGTAGTGGACCTTGAGTGCGAGGATGAGCGTCACGGCCTGCTGGGCGCCCGGTACTGGGCCGAGCCGACTGCGGCGGAGGGCTGGCGCCTGGCCCCGTGTGGCGAGCTGCGCAGCGTGCCGGAGCTGCTGCCCGTGGAGGGCTACGTGGCGTTGCCCTACGCCCTGTGGCTGTGGGTGACGCTTCCGGGCCTGCTTGAGGTCGAGCTGCGTGACCGGCTGGTCGCTTTGGGTGCGGAGGTGCGGCTGTGGCCGTTTGGCGACGCCTACGACCTTCACGTCGGCCGTCCCGGCCTGTCCAGGGCGTGGCGTGTCGATGTCAAGACCTGGGCCGACCCGTACGGGCTGGCCCAGAAGCTGCGCGAGGATCCCGAGGGGTCCGGCGAGCTGTGCTTCGTGGTGCCTGAGCACCTGCGGGGGTACCTGCCGCTGCTGCGCCGGGTGGTGCGGGGCAGTGGGGCGCGCGTGCTGACCGATGCCGACCTGGTGGCGGAGGTGGAGGGGGCGTGAGCAGGACGCTGGCCGCTGCTTTGGCCTTGGCTGAGTATCTTCTTCCCGCCCGGTTTCGCGACGGGCGGCAGGTGGTGCGCGTCGCGGACGCCCATGTCCTGCTGAGCGGGCACGCGCCCCGTGTCGTGGCGGGCTGGGAGCAGTGGTCTGAGGCGGACAAGCAGCGCCTGGGAGTGCTGTTGGGCGCCCGCCATCGGGGCGAGGCGCTACTGCACCACGTCGAACGGTCCCTCTACGACGTCTTCCACACCCTGGACGCGGACGACCCGCTGCCCGCTCTCTACACGCTTGGGTACAGCGCGCGGGGGCGGGCGCTGGAGGTGCTGCCGGTTCACGGGCAGGATCCTTCGGACGTCGCCGAACGCCTGCTCGCGCCGACCAGGCGCGGGCGGGTGCTGCGGGTCGCGAGCGGATCGGGCTGGTCGGCGCCGACATCGCGGGGGCGGGTCCAGCTCGCCTTCCCCGACGAGCAGGGGGTGTACCGGCCGCCGCAGGTCGTGACCGCGCCGTCGGTGGAGTTGGTGGTGGATGCCGACGAGCTTGGCTGGCAGAGTCGGGACACCGACGAGGGCATGAAGGGCCCGGCCTTCCGCGAGAAGCAGATCGCGCTGCTGCTGCGCGGGACCATCGGTGGCGGACAGCGCCCTGTGGAACCCGTCGTCCTGCCGCCGGGCCGGATGCACCTGCTGAGTGCGCCGCCGGGCGTGGGCAAGAACGTCTTCGGCCGGGGGCTGGCGATCCAGCAGGCGGGCCAGGGCCGCACCACCGTGCTGGTGGTCAGCGACAACGGCGACGTCTACGCCGAGGCCTCCACCTTGCAGCAGGAGCTGCGGGCGGCGGGCGTCAAGGAGACGGCCACGCCGTTCATCGCGCCCAACAGCCGGTACGACTTCGCGCTGCGCTCCGCGGCGAAGCTGGAGGGGACCGGCGTGCCGCTGGGGCACGCTTCGGGGAGCATCGCCTTCCTCATCGACAACTCGGCCTACGGGTGCGCTGTGCAGGCGCAGCTCGAGGGGCGGGACGCCTTCGAGGGCGGCAGGGAGCCGTGCACGGTCGCGGCGTCGGATGCTTTCGGCCAGCCGGAGCGGGCGCTGTGCCCTTATGTGGCGTCTTGCGGGAAGTTCTCCCATGTCGAGGCCGCGACGACGGCCCGGATCATCGTGACCACGCATGCCTGTTTTCAGTCCGGGATGATCAAGGTTCCGGTGGAGGTCGACGGGGAGGTCCGCAACAGCATCAGCGTGCGGGAGTTCCTTCTGCGCCTGGCGTCCTATGTGGTCGTCGACGAGGTCGACGCCTATCAGTCGCGGGGGTTCGACGCGTGCGGTGTGCTGGAGCTCGCGTCCCGTTCCCGCCCGACCACGGTGCTGCGGCGCATCCGCGACAGTCTTCACCAAGCGCCGCCGCGGCTGGCGATGGCCGTGCGCCGGCCCTTGACCCGGGCGGTGTTCCTGGCCGAGCAGCTGCTGGACCTGGTGGCCGGGGAGGAGGTCTGCACCGAGGTCGCTCAGGCGCGGGCCTTGGCCCGCGGGCAGGACCCGCGCCGGACGCGGCAGGTCCTGCAGGACCGTAAGCGCTGGTATCAGCCCCATCAGTGGGACCGGCATTTGCTGGAGCACCTGATCGGGGTGGACGGTGATGCTGCGGCCACCGCCGAGCAGGCCGACCGTCTGCAGGCGTTGCTCCCGCGCGTGGCCACCCGGCCGGGCGACCGCCCTCCCAGCGCCGTCCTGCCGGATCGGCTGCGGCCCGTCCCAGGCCTACTGGAGCGGATGCTCACGATCGACGAGGGCGGGGAGTGGCAGCTTGCCGCCCTCAAGGACGAACTGCGGGAGATCCTCTCCGCCGCGCTGCCGGCCTTCTGCGCCGCCGAGGACGGAGGCGACGGAGCACCTGCCCAGTCCACGGTACCGGCGCAGCGCGGTCTCGGCCGGCCGGAGCCGGTGCGGGCGCCCACGCGCACCGAGGTCACCGCGGGCGTCCTGCACGCGCTGATCATGAAGACGTGGCTGACGGCCATCGTCCACACGATGTTCAATCTGACGGACAGGGCCGGCGAACTCGCCGGGCACGGCATCGACGCGGCCTCCGAGCTCGCAGACGCGATCGGCCACCAGGGCGCCGGCACCGTCGTCCCGTTCGGGCCACTGGGCCGCCAGCTGGGCGGGTTCCGCTTCGAGGGGCTCGACGACCCGGGTGCCCACGCGAGTTTGAAGATGGAGGTGCTGCGCGCCGACCCCCACACCGAGACGCAGTTCCTCGGCAGCATCGTCTCCCTCGCCCTAAGCGGCCGCCAGCGTACTGTCCTGGGCATGTCCGCCACCGGGTTCATGCCGGGCGCGGCACGTACCCACCTGCTCGCCCGCCCCGACTGGGCGATGCCCGACACCCTCCGCGGTGGTCTGACCATCTTCAACAGCACCCCCGTCTCCGACGGAAAGCTGCTGGCCGTCGGCAGCACTCCCTACAGTGAACGCGACCATCGGGTCATCTCACTGGCCGTCGGCTACGCACCGTGCCTGGTGCGCGACCTGGACCGGCTTGCAGCGCAGGAGCGCACCCGGCATCGCGCGCGGGCCCTGATCACCGTCAACTCCTACCGGCAGGCACGCCTGTTCGCCCAGGCCCTGTACGACACTGCGCTCGCCCTCGGGCGGCGGCTGCGGATCTACGTCGCCGTCGCGGACACCCCTGATCCGTCTCTGCCGCCGGTCTGCGACGGGATCGGCCAGCTCACGCGCGACCGTTTCGCGGAGCTGGCGGACCTCGACGGCGAGGTGCTCATCTCACCGCTGCCGCGAACCGAGCGGGGCTTGAACGTGCTGACCGTGTTCGAGGGCGTCGCCGTGTCGGCCATCACCCTGATCGCCATGGGTGTGCGGCCGGTCATGCCGGCCGACGACCCGGCGGTGCTGGCGGCCAGCGTCGCCGCCCGGGGTTGGCGCGACGCCGTGCCCGGCGACGACCCCGCCGCCGTCCTGGCCCGGGCCCGGGCGGCGGCCGACGCTCACCTGCGCCTGAACCTCAACGCGCCCAAGCGCTTCTCCGCCCTGCCCGACGAGCTGAAGTACGAACTCGTCGCCACCCTCCTCGGGCAGAGCGTCCAGTTGGCAGGCCGCGGACGCCGCGGGCAGACCCACGTCGAGCTCCACTTCATCGACGGCGCCTTCCACGACCCCACCTGGGGATCCGACCTGCCCACCCTGGTCCGCGGGCTGCTCGAGCAGTCCCCTCAGGACGACCTCGTCCAGCTCGGCGCTTCTTACGGCCACACCATCGAGGAAATCGCCGAGTACGCCCACACCCAGCACCTGCTCCCCGCGCTGCGCGCGGGCTTCGACGCCTACCTGGGAGAGTACGCATGAGTCGCCCGCTCGACAGCGTCGCCCGCAAGCAGGCCCGCCTGCTGCAGTTCCGCACCGCTCCCGCCGACCTGGGCGAGGTCATCGCCTACCGGCCAGACGCCCCCGCCATGGACCTGGCCATGGAGCTCTCGCGCGAGTACAAGCGCAACGTCAGCACCAGTCTGGACGTGCAGCCGCCCTACCGGGCGCTGGAATGTGTCCTGCGCGCGGCGGCAGGCACCTGGGCCCGCTGGCAGTGGAACGACGGCTGCTACGAGCTCCTGTGCGCGGCGCCGATCAGCGCCGAGGACCGGCACGATGTGTTCCGCTACTGGGCCGAAGCCGTGGTCCCCGGCCCCGACGGGCGGCGCATCGGCGAACAACTGGCCGAACTCCTCGCCCGGGCCGAGCCCCGCTCCGCCGTCCTGCCCCCGCCGCCGAGCGTCGGCAAGCGCTCGCGCGGATGGTGGCCGGGCGAACTCGCACGCTGGCGCCTGGCCGAGGAACTCGCCACCCTCGAGTGGCCCCGCAACAACGGCGCCCCCGTCCGTTTCGCCCTGTGCACCGACGGCCGCCTGGCCGCGATCGGCCACGAACTGCCCGCCGAACCCGACCGCAAGGGCATCGTGCGCCACCTGCTGCCCCGTATCACCATCGGCACCGCCGCCAGCGGGCACTCGAGGCGCCACGCGCTGACCGTGAACGCCACCACCACCCTCCTCGCCACCTCCTGGAAGGGTGTCGCCACCGTCCTGCTGGCCAACCCCGGCCAAGGGCTCACCGTCGCCGCGGCCACCGACGGCCCGCCGTGGAAGCGCCGCCTGAACGTCCCCGCGGTCGCCGCCAGCCGCCGCCTGGCCGCCCTGCCCCGCCTGAGCTCGAACGTGCCGCCCTTCCCCGAGCACCTCGCCGACGACGCCCTGGCCGACACCTCCCCGGGGCCGGTCTGGGCCGTCGCCCCGGCCAGCGTCCGCACCCCCGGCCTCGGCCGCGGACACGGCATGGAGTTCTTCCGCCGCATCGAGGAGGCCATCGACACCCGGTGCGAGAAGTACAGCCACCGCAGCCCCGTGTTCATCGAGGTCCCCGGCATGAAAGTGCCGCCCACCGAGAGCGGCTCACGCGTCAGCGGACCGATCCCCCTCGAACGGATCCCCGCCGCCCTGGACGCCGCCGGCGTGGGCACCCTCCTCGTCCCCGTCCTGTGGAGCACCGACGAGGTCCGCGCTCGGGTGAAGGCCGCGATCGCCGCCCAGTGGGGCACCCGCGAGGACTGGAAGGCCGCCGAGGGCGACGTCGAACCCGCCGCCGGCGGGCGTATCGAGGTCGTCTTCCTCCACGACAAGGCCCGTGCCCTCGGCCACGGACCGCGCACCAGCGCGGAGCGCGAGCGGGACCTGGCGCAGATGCTCGCCCCCCACACCCGCGAAGACACGCTCGTCGCGGCGATCTGCGAGACCGACTGGGACCCCGAGCGCTGGTATCCGAGCGTCGAAGCCCGCGAGAAGGCCGAGGCCGAGGACGGCAAGTGGCCCTCCAAGCATGCTCTCGCGCGCCTCGGAGCAACCTCCCAGTACATCAAGCAGGCCCCGCCGCCGGTCCCCACCCACACCCGGGAGGGCAAGCCCTACAACGAAAAATACCGCGCGAAGAAGATCGCCTCCCGCCAGAGCGGCCTCGACAGCTCGACCGCGAACGTGCTGCGCGAGATCCTCAGCGGCGTCGGCGCCACCGACCACCGCCTCGGTGCCGCGTTCGGCAGACTTCCCCTCGAGAACTGGTGGCACATCGGCATCCACGTCCGCCGCCACGCCCAGCGCCGCACCCCCGGCAAGCGCCGCAACACCGAACCGGCACCGATCACCGCAACCCTCACCGCCATGCGCCCCACCGGCGGAAAGGACGCCCCCTGGCAGATCTGGGCCTACAGCCCCCAGGCCGGACAGTGGCAGCCCCACAGCCCGGCCACCACCGCGCTGCACGCCGCCGACCTCGCCTGGGACGTCAGCGGATACCGCGCCGCCGCAGACGAGACACTCCAGGCCCGCGCCGCCGCGGACATCGTCGAGCAGGCCCTCATCGCCACCCGCACCCAACTCCCCTCACCAGCCCCCGCGGTGCTCTACGTCGACGGCGACGCCGCCGAGTACATCTGGGCGGGCCTCACCGACGAAGCCCTGGGCCAAGACCCGCCGCCCGGCATGCCCCGCCCGGCGTCCTGGCTGCCCGGCCACAGCCTCCCCCGCGCCCAACGCCCCCTGGCAACCGTCCGCGTCATCGGCGACCTGGAACGCATCGGTCGCCCCACCGGGGCCCACATGCGCACCAGCGACGGCACCTGGCGCGCCACCGACACCACCAACAGCCTCTTCCAGCTCGCCACCGACGACGGCGCCGTCACCTACCCCGACCTCCTGCTCGTCAACGTCCCCCGCACCTGGGCAGCCGGCCCCTCCGGCCGCTTCGGCAAGGACGAGACACGCTTCGACAGCGGCAGCCAGAGCAAGAACGGCTATGCCCACACCGCCACCCGGTTCACCGTCATCGCCCAGAGCCCCGACGCCGACTGCGACCTCATCGGAGCCGTCGCCGCCATCCTGACCAACCAGGGCATCACCTCCGACGTCCGCCAAAGCACCCCCACCCCCCTCCACCTCGCCCGCAGGATGGACTCCACCCACCCCTACTACCGCCGCACCGCGGAAAGCGCCGAGGACGCCCCCGACGCCGCCGAAGACGAGGACACCGCGCACAAGGAGACGACCAGCCTGTAGCCAAGGCACACCCACCCGGCGAGGACGCCCTTGAGAAGTTCAGCGCCTGGTTGAACAAGGGGGGCCTGGAAGACAGAGGGGCGCCTTGACCAGAACAGTGAAGCCCAGATCAGCCTCCGGCTGACTGCGGCACTCGCAAGCCAGGCAGGCAGTCAAAGAGCGTCGCGAAGAAGTCGGCAAGCAGGGGCTGAGCACGGTCGCGGTCGCGGAGTTCGTCGTGGCCGAACCGGAACACCTCGTAACCGCGAAACTTCAGGGCGCGGTCGCCGGCCATGGTCGCGGCGTACTTCGTACTGTCGGGTTCGGCTCCTGCGTTGCGGGTGTAGTGCTGCATGCCGTCGACCTCCAGGACCACGCGCCGGTTTCCCGGGAGCAGCATGAGGAAGTCCATGCGCAGGTTCTGCATGGCCTGCGGGCCGCGTTCGCGGACGGTCTTGGGGTCCCAGTGCAGCCAGATCTCCGGCAGGAGGGCGGGAACGTCATTCAAACGGTCCCGATGGAGGTGGTGGTAGTGCCAGAACAGGTTCTTCTGCCCTGGAGACTTCGGGGGCAGGGAAGCCTCCATGCGGCTGTAGAGGGACCGGGCCGCCTGCTCGGTGTCGGTGATGTTCCGGGTCTCCTGCCACCAGGCCATGAGGTGGCGCCAGAGTAAGCCCTCCTTGCCGACGGGGTGGTCGTAGACCAGGACCTTGTCGTCACGCTCGGCGACCTCGATGTCGTTGTCTAGGGCGCTGGTGAAGCGGATGTCGGGCTTGCCCAGGGTGGCGAAGATGAGGTTCCGCGGCCGGCGCGCGGTGCCGCGACCGTCCTGGACCAGGTGGAACCGGGGGTAGCCGTCGGCCTCTCCATCCTGGCTCAGGATGGCGCCCGCCGGTTGCAGATGCCGGTTGGCGAGCTCGACGAAGCGGCGCTGGGCTTGCTCGTCGGGAAGAACGGCGGCGGAGGCCAGCCCCTCAAGGAAGACACCGAAGCGCGGATGGGGGGCCTCGAAAGCACCGAGCTCCTCGAAGAGCACCTCGGTCGACCAGTCGCCCGGGAACCTGACGACGTGGCGGTTGATCTGGTCGCGGAGGCTGCTGGTCGAGGTGACCCACCCGCTCATCGGGTCGTTGTCCAGGTGCCACAGCCGGCCCAGCAGCGCCATGAAGCGGTCCGGGTAGCCGAGGTGATCGGAGAGGTCGAAGTCCCTGGCAAGCTCGCGCCGCGTCCGGCTCGGGACCTGCACATGGTGGCGGCCGAGCCACAGAACGTCCTGCAGCGCCATCCTCTTCGCCTGGCCCAGCTCCTCCTGCTCCAGAACGGCGTCGGCAACACCCGGCAGGCGGTCGTCCGGGCAGGCGTTCAGGCTGGCGACCAGGCGCTCGTGCTTGGTGCTCCCCTCATCCGGCGGGGGAAGACCGAGGCGCTGACACAAGGCCGGGAGCTCCCTGTGCCCGTAGCGCGTGTACAGCGTGGCGAGCACGTCGTCGATCAGCCTCCGCAACAGCGCCACGTCCATCCGTTCCCCCATCCCATGATGATGAGCGACGCCCCGACGCCATTCCACCCTGCCCGTTCAAATCTCCTGCGGCGCCAGCCCCCGGGACAGAGACCAGACCTCTTCCCCCGGCTATCGCGTGGAAAGACACCTCATGCTGCTAAGCCGTCAAGCGGAGAGCTGTCCAAGGCAGAAATCGCGTACTCGGTGCGGACGCATCCTGAGAGGCTGTGCGGGTGACTGAGACGACCCCTTACGACGCCGACCGTGCCCGATTCACCCGCCAGGCTCTGGCACGCCTGGTCCTCTGCGATCACGCCGCGGACGTCGCCGATGGCGCCGCTGGCCTGGTCGCCACCGAGAACGACCCCGACACCGGCCCCGGGGGCCGGGTCAGCCAGGCATTCCAACTCATCGAACTCGCAAAGCGCGCTCTGGTCTCGGCCGTGATCTACGAACGGGAGCGAGGCAGCTCTTGGACGGAGATCGCCCAGTACCTGGGCATCGGTCCAGCAGACGCGGAAGAGCGTTTTGCTTCGAATCTGGACGGCTGGAACACGGCCTTCGAGGTCCCCTACCGGCTCGACGACACCGGCCGAAAGCGCATACCCCAGCTGCCCACGGCAGCGTATGACCCCGCCCGGGCGTGCGACCGGCTCGATACCTGGGCCGGAAACCGGCTCATCCTCGTCAACGACGACCGTCCCGTCAGCTCCGGTCTCGCCATGGCTCAGTCAGAGGAGTAGCCCCCTGGTCACCCCGCAGCGGCTTCGTGCCCGTGCAAGGCGTGGGAGCTGTCCGGCGCGCAAGGCACCGTCGGCACCACCGCAGATCTGCGGTGCAACGCGGCTCGGGTATCGCAGCAGATACCCGAGGGCCGGCTACCGGCAACGCGAGATGGTCACCTGGCCCGACCGAATCGAAGCGCAGGCCCCCACCCGGTCGGCCTGGCCGCGTCTGGGCACCGTCGGCTCCTGCGTTCGAGCACATCACGCCCGGCCATCCGTGCTCGGTCCCAACTCACGTTCCGCGCCCAGACGGCGTTCCATCCCGTTGTTGCAGAGCATGGCAGTGGGCTCCCGAACGGGTGGCCGGTGGTCGATGCGGAGCCAACCCTCGCACTTGATCGGTATTGAGCATTTCACATACTCATCAGGATGTTATACCGGCTCAATCTGCCGCGTCTGGGGATCTCTCGTCGACGACGGCTTCGGGCATCTCAGGACCAATTAGTGTCTCGAATTCGGAGGCCCCTGCCCGGCCGTCAACCAATGACAGGGGCTCTCCTCTCACCGTCTCGAACAAGGGAGCGTTATGTCCGTTATCCGAGAGTCTGCCGAGCGCCTTGGGGCCCTGAGCAGCGGTTTCGACCGTAACATGCCCACCCTGAGGGTGGCCCAGTCCTCTGGGGCTGTCGACAAATGTGTCGACGTGCAGTTGATGCCGTTTCTGGCCGTGGTTTTCACGGGCATGATTCTGATTTTTGCCCCTTCCCAGGTCCCCGTCACGCTGGTGATTCTTCCCGTGCTGCTGAGCCATTCGCGGCGTTCTAGCTGGTCCGTGCGGCGTTCCCGGTCCTGGACTGCGAAGGGTCCGGCCGCAGGAACCACAGGCTGAGGTTGGCCGGCTCGCCCCACTCGTCGCGGCCTGTTGTGACGAGTGGGGCGTTTCTTCCTCCCCGTCAGGCCTAAGGCCTCGGGGAGCCACGGCAAAAAAGTGGGTGGCGTGACAACTGGTTCGCCACCCCTATACGCCCCTTAAGGACTCATATGTCGCAGAAAGCCGCGATGAAGATCCTTTGCTCGAACTGCAAGAGCAAGTTCTTCCGCCCGAAGACCAGCGGCCGGCCTCCGAAGTACTGCGGAGCGGACTGCCGTACCGCCGCCTACCGCGCGCGGCAGAAGACGGTGCTCAGTTATGCGCACAAGCATGATGGGGACGTCACGAGGATCGCGAAGTCAGTCTCAGCGCGGGCAACAGCAGCCTTGCAGCACAGTCAGCTTCCGCTGCCGGCCAGACCTCTGGAACTACTCAAGGAGGCCCTGCGGCTGGAACGCGACGTGAACGACCTAAAGGCGGTCGCCGTCCGGCAAGCCTCCGAGTACGGGGCCCCGTGGACGGACATCGGCCACACGCTGTCGATGTCCGCTTCGGCCGCCCGGGCCAAGTACAGCGACGAGCAGGTCGCCAAAATCCTTCGCTGGCGGGCCGAACGCGGCTCGGCCCCCGGGCTCCGTCTCCCGCGGCCGCGCCCGGACCGGCCCACCTCCGCCCCCAACTCCGTAAAAGGGGAAAGCACCCTGCCCAGTCCCGCCCTGCCCGGGGACCCCGCCTACCAGCTCACCACGGCTCTCTCGCACCTGCACCGTGCTTCAGGACGCACCCAGCGGTGGCTGGCTGCCGAAGTAGGAATCTCCCCATCCCTGCTCTCGCTGATCCTGCTCGGCAAGCGGCATCCGAAGTGGAAGGACGTCAAAGCGATCGCAGAACTGTGCAACGCCGACCCCGCCGACCTCAGGCCCTTGTGGGAGAAGGCCCAGGGCATCCCACCGGTTGCACTTCCCGGTCCCGAGGACTTCCTCCAGGCCGCCGCCTCGCTGAAGTCCGCGCTGCGCGGCATGTGCATCGCAGCCGGTTCCCCCACCCCAGATGAAATCTGCTTCCAGCATTTGACACTCAGCCCTCGCCGGGTCGCGCGCGCTCTGGTGAGCGAGCGGCCGGAGCGGGACTTGGCCGACTGGACATTCGTCGCTTCCCTGGCCACGGCACTGCGCGGGCATCCCGACGACGTGCGCCCCCTGTGGCAGCGGATGACGGTCGCCTCCGCCCTCATGTCCCCACCCGGCGCCGGGCCGGATGCCGACAGCCCCACCGCGCGCCCCGCCCACACTTCAGCTGGCACCCGCGCACCCCACGAGGCGCCTGCCGAGGGCACCGGCCGACCGCGCCGACCAAACATTCTGCGGGCCTCGCGTACCCGGCGCGGCAATCAGGACACCGACGCGCTCCTGCGGCGCCTGGAGATCCTCGAAGTGATCAGAAGCGCCAACATGCCCGTCGGCCTGACCACCCTGAGCCACTCCAGCGGAATCCCGCCGCGCTATACCTCCGAGGTTCTCGCCTGGCTTCGCGACCACCGCTTCATCATCACCGGAAGGGACGGCGGCCACGCTCCAGGCCCCGTCCTGAACGCCGCCGCCGAAGGGCGTGACGTGGTTCAGGAATTCCTGGAACACCTCAGCCTCAAGACCCTCGGCGCGATCTACATCGGCACCTACACTGACGGCGACATCCACGTGTCCCACGAAGTCGCCCAGCCCGGCATCCCCACCGTCGACCAGCACGTCGACTTCCGTGAATCCGCCCACGCCAGCGCGCTCGGCAAAGCCAACCTCGCACAGCTGGGCCGTGAGGCCCGCCTCGACCACCTCTCCCGCTACCGGCCCAGGAAACTGACCGGTCACACAATCACCGACCCCGACAGCCTCTTCCGCGCATTCGACCTTTCCCCCCTGCAGTACGACCTTAAGGAGTACTCCGACCGGAATGTCTGCGCGGCCAGCCCGCTGGTACTGCCCGGACGCACCGCCGCCATCGCCGTCGCCGTACCAGCAACCGATCGCCGACACCGTCTCCGCCGGGCCGCGGCCACCATCAAGGACCACTCCACCACCATGGCCCTATCCCTCACCCTCGCTCTCCCCACCGCCCACCCCAATCCAACTCAACACGCCGCATACAGGCCGTAGACCCCCACCGTCCCATCGTGCGGAGGGCTCCTTGGCGGTGCAGCCGACGCTCTCCCTGGCCGGACTCCGGGCGCAGCCGACCCGAGCACGCCCGACCCGGCCCTGACGGACGACACCTCTTCCCCTCGGCTATCGCGAGGCCGGGCACCTTCCCGGCAGGGCTCAAGCACGGGGACGTCGTTTCCGCCTTGGACAAGACCGGCTGTTCCTGGGAGCCCTATCCTCCGCTGACCTTCGGCGACCAGTGCTCGCTCACGGCGATCCCGTCAGTGGATGCTGTGGAACCGGTTTTGCCTTGGCTGCCCTTGGTGAAGCTGGTGGCAGACGGACTGTCGGCATGGCGGCGACGTCGCGCAAAGCGACACACGCAGACTGCACAGGTCCAGAACTCTCTCCACGGTGAGGGAGAGAACGGGGAACCAGGATGTCCCCGCTGCCGCGCCTACGAGGAAGATCCTCATCACCGTACGGAACCGTGAGATCAGGCTAGACAGCCGGTGGGCCCTCGGCCCACCGGCTCTACGCTGCCACCACCGGCCAGCTTGCCCCCGGCGTACGTAGGCCAGCCCAACCAACACCTGCTCATCGGATCCACCGCTGCAGGGACACGAAGCAGCGCCGGCACCATCGGTGCTGGCCCCAAGGAGTCAGTCCGCCTGCGTTCGACCGTCATTTGCCGGTCAGCGAACCTGAAGGCGTGCGCCTCTGCGACGGCGATCGCCGAGACTGATCACCGGTGCGGTGCGAAGCGGGGCCGGGTCCGCTGCGACATCGGGGGCGAGGGAGCGCATGAGGACGGGGTGCAGGCCGAGGTCTTCGGCGGCCTGGAGCAGGGACGGTGGTTCGCCGTACTTGCGGCCGAGCATGGCACGGACGAGGGTGGGCTGCTCGGGGTGCACGGCGACCGGTTCGTTTGTCCGCCAGCCGCGGGCGGCGAGCTGCTTGTAGAGGCTCTCCCGGCGGGCTTGGTCGATGTGACCCAGGTCGTGGGCGCGGTTGATCAAAGCTTGGATGGAGATACCCCAGCGCCGCTTGAGTACGGCGAACTCGCGGAGCATCAGCGGGCCGCTGAATGCCTCCTCCGCCCGTTCGCGGGGGAGCAGGAACGCCCCGGCGAAGCGGTGCGCCTCGGTTTCGGCCTGCTTGGGGTCGAGGCCAGCTCGGCGGTGGGGGTGGAGGACGAGGTGCCCCAGTTCGTGGGCGGTGGTGAACCTCTGCCTGTCCCCACTTCCGGCGGAAAAGTAGCTGATCATCGAGGGCCCTGTGGTGCCCTTCCAGCAGGAGACACCGGAGTGCCCGACGACGGCTTCCTCTCCGGCGCCGTCAGAGTCGAGGAGCACCAGGGGGACCACTGGGATGCCGGCGCGTTCGCAGGCGCGGATGACGTGGCCGATCACTCCGTCCGCCGCAATGCCCAGGGCGGCGCGGGTCTGGTCCGCGAGATCCTCGATGTCGTCACCGTTGAGGGTGCCCGCGGCCACCGGCAGGGTGGTGCGGCGCACCTTGGTCTCGTCCATGAGGCGTACGGCGACCCGGTACGCCTCCCTGACGGTCGCTTCTACCCGTGCGACCTCCTTGGCCGAGGCGCTGGCCTTCTTGCGGAAGGCCAGCGTGTCGGCGGGCAGGTCGGCCGGGTCCACGTCGAAGAACGACATGGGGGTGCCGGTCGCCGCGGCGATGCGCGTGAGGACGTCGGCGCTGACAGGCTTGAGACCCTTCTGGATCTGCGAGATCAGCGGCTGCGAGACGCCGGCAGCTTGCGCGAGCTCGCCCTGGGTGAGGCCCATCAGGGCCCTCAGGGTTCGAATGCGCTCAGCTGGATCACGCACCACGTCCTTCACCCTCTTCGCGCACGTCCTCGTCGAACTCGAAGGGCAGTGTGAAGCCCTCGTCGTCCGGAATGAACTCCCAGTCGGTGAACGACTCAGTGTTGCGGGGGAGCTCGTAGTACAGGTCAAACTTCGCGGCCCGTGATCCCCCACCTGCTGCTCGTGCTGACCGTCCTGATCAGCCCCGGCAGCAGCAGAGGGAAGACAGCCAAGGCCCTCCTGGGCCTGCCTCCCTTCTCCCGGAAGAGCCCCGACAGCCAGGAGCAGCCGTAAGGCCGTTCACCCCGCCGCGGCATCCGGTCCCAACCCGGACCGCGGCACGTCCTCCACACCCATGTCCAGGCGCAGCCGTCTGAACGGCAGGGGGTGGCGGAACACCCCACCGTGGTCCACCGCCCGATCGGCGCTGACCTCCGCCACCAGCTCGGGGCGGACCAGCACCACGTCCAGGACGTCGCGGCTGCCCCACGCCGAGGTGAACCGAACCCCCTCGAAGGGATGCCCCGAGCCCGCTGGGGCGAGATGTTCGGCGACCCCGCGGGACTGCTCGGGGCGCAGGGGGACGGTGCGGCCGACCGCGCGCAGCCGGCCGCCGGCGTCGTAGCGGCCCAGGACGAGGAGCTGCGGGCGGGTCAGAGGAGTTAGGCATCGGCGGAGACGACGCTGCTGTGCGGCTCGCTCGCGACGATGAGTACGCCTTCCTCGCCACCAGCCGGCCTGGAGGCTTGCCGGATCCACGCCTCCCACTCGTCCGGCCAGGTGGTGCCAGCATCCCAGCGGACGCCCTTGAGCGGGATGTCGTCCAGGTTGGCCCGGCTGAGGTCCTCCCCTACGAAGTCGCTGCTGGCCCTCTCCACCGCGGCCACCACCAGCCGGAGGGTCTGGGCTTTGCCCTGTGCCTGCTCTAGGTCCTCGGCTAGGTCCTGCACCACCATGTCCGCGCCCAGCAACGACTCGGCGTCCGGCTCCGAAATGTCGAGACGGGAGACAAGCTCGCCCTCCAGGAACCGCTGAGCGTTGTCGAGGTCCTGCTGCAGCGGACCCACATGCGAGTCGAGGAACTGCTCGACCTCGGTGAGGTAGTCAGTTCCGAGTTGATCGGACCGGGCCAGTTCCCGGGGCGTGGGCAGCGTAATCCCGGAAAGCTGCCTCTCCAACAGCAGGGTGATGCGGATGATCTCCTCCCAGGGGTCCTCGGCGTAGAGTTCGTCGGCCTCGACCAGCTCTGCGAGTTCCCCCAGGGTGGTGAGGGCGTCGCGGATAAGTGCGGTGAAGTCGGTGGGCCAGTAGGTGTGGGCGAGCCTGAGTGCTTCTCGCCGGTGCTTGAGGCGGACCCAAGCAAGTCGGCCGGCCAGCGGTCCCGGGTCCGTCATCCTCTGCGAGGAGCGGCGGCTGCGTCGACCGTCCACGACGGCCTTGTCCCGGTTGAGCCGCTCCGCCACCTCGGCGCCGGTCGCTCGGTGCGCAGACCAGAGCATGCGGGCGAGGGCCAGGTCGGGGTCGCGGAGCTCGGGCACACCGCCTTGTGCCGCGATCCGGTCGATGACGGCCGTACCGACCTGCCGATGCGCTGAGGCCAGCAGCGCTGCCAGGAAGTCGGCGCGACCGTCGTGGTCGTGGATCGGATCGGCGCTCATGATGCTCCCCCCGGCGCTTCGTCCTCTTCGTAGTCGCTGTGGAGCCCCAGGCTCTCCTTCAGCGCCGCGCGGGCGCGTGACAGGTTCTGCCGCACCGCCGTCTGCGTCGTTCCCATAGCCCGCGCAGTTTCCTCCGTGGTGAACCCGTCGAGGTTCCACGCCAGAGCGGCGCGCTGTTTGGACGGCAGTCTCAGGAGGTGCTCAACCACCAACCGGGCCTCCTCCCCAATTTCCGCCGCGTAGGCCGGCGTCTCCCAGCGCAGGCTGACCTCCGGTTCGGGAAGATCGGCGCAGGCGTCCTCCGGCCTTACCTTCTGGCTGACCCAGGCCCGCCAGGCGACCGTGCGCAGCCACGCCTTGGGCCTGCTGATGTTCAGGCCCGGGGTGCACATCTTCGTAAACGCCTCCTGGGCCGCGTCCTGGGCCTCGGGCCAAGTCGCTCCGGAGAAGAGCAGGAAGCGAATCAGAGCGGGGTACTGCTCGTGGTGCAGGGCCTCGGCGAGCTGGCGGCCAGGCAGGGCCGCCGTGGGCGCCTCCAGGGGCCTAGGTGTACCCGGTACGGAGGGGTCCACGAGCAGTTCAGAGCTGGCGGCATCCTCCATCGCACCCACCCCCCGAACCGTGCGACTCAGGAGCGAACCAGATCCGCCGGTTCTTCACCGATTCCTGCATCGCGCCCCGCGGCACGGCGTACCGGACTCTGGCGGTGGCCCCCTCGTCCGCGATACGGGCGAGTTCCACCTCCGTCCCTAACCAGCGGTACGCGATCTTGACTGCGCCACTCACCAAGCTGACGAGGACGGTGACCACCGCCCCTGCCACAACCGGATCCACCCCTGTATCCCTTCGCTTACGGCACCGCCGTGAAACAAACGTGTAGCAACAGAGCGCAAAACCAGCCTCGTTGTGACATCCAGCAGGTCAGCGGCCCACGGTCGGTCCCGGGCGATCAGCCAGCCGTCGCAGGAACTGCCAGCAAACCGAACGCCGGTTCGACTTAAGTCGGGCGCGCACGGGTCCTTACGGTCGGTGGCCGACGCCCACACCGGGATCTCCTAGAGCAGCCCCCGCACGGGTCCGAGCCGCGGTTCGAGGGCGGCTGGCGCGCCGGAGTCCGGACGTCGCCAGCTACTTGCTGCGCATCGCCGACACCACCGCCACCACGGGGCGGGGGCGCGCCGCGATCAGCGCCATGCTGGTCGCCCACCTCCAGCGGCCCGCCCCCCCCCATCCCGCAGGTGGCTCCGGTGGAGAACCCGGGGCCCGGCCCCGGCGCTGGACGTGAAGGACGTCCTGGCGGCCGCGGAACGCTTCCCCTGAACCGTTGCCGCGCCGGGCAGAGTTTGGCCGGTATGCGCTATCGGACGCCTCGGCGATGGCGCGGCCTGCCTGGCTGAGGCCCTAGGGGGTGTCTTTCCGATCATCGGATCGTTGATCTGGTCGTGAGGGATGGGGAGATTTCTGACGCCGCCTGGGCGGTGATCGAACCGTTGCTGCCGCCCGCGGGCCGGGCCCGTGGCCGGTGGCGGGACCACCGCCAGGTCCTCGAGGGCATCGTGTTCAAGTTCCGCACCGGCCTGCCCTGGAGGGACCTGCCCGAGCGGTTCGGCCCCTGGCAGACCGTTCACGGGCGGTTCGCCCGGTGGGCGGCCGACGGCACCTTCGACCGTCTCCTGGCCGCTGCCCAGACGCGGGCGGAGGTGGACTGGCTGGTCGCGATCGACTCCACGATCGTGCGGGCCCACCAGCACGCGGCAGCCAAAGGGGGCTCGAAGAACGTGGACTTGGACGCTCCCGCGGCGGGCTGACCAGCAAAATCCACCTCGCCTGCGACGGGCAGGGCCGGCCGCTGGCGTTCGTGGTCACCGGCGGCAACCGCAACGACTGCACCCAGGCCGAGACCGTCATCAACCTGATCCGCGTGACCGGGCCGGGTCCGGGCAGACCCCGCACCCGGCCCGACCGCGTGGTCGCGGACAAGGGCTACTCGGCCCGCGCCTTCCGGTCCTACCTGCGACGACGCGGCATCAAGGCCACCATCCCCGAACGCGTCGACCAGCTCGCCGGCCGCACACGGCGCCGTGAACGGCCCTGCGGATTCGACACGGCCGCCTACCGGCGCCGCAACGTCGTCGAACGCTGCTTCCACCGGCTCAAGCAATGGCGAGGCATCGCCACCCGCTACGACAAACATCCCGACCGCTATCTCGCCGCCATCAGCCTGGCCAGCACTCTCATCTGGCTCGACTCATGATCGACAAAACGCCCCCTAGAAGACCTGGGGTCGAGTGGCCGGACCCACTACTGCAGCCGCGCGGAACATCTGCTCTGCTTGTTCCAGTGCCGCCGTGTACGTCTTCCGGCGCGCTCCGTCACCGGCCTTGCCGGGCGGGTTCGCCCGGCTTGCGCGTAGCTTCTCCATGCCTCGTCAGGATCAGCCTTCATGTACATGCACAGACGCTACCCGACCCATACAACTCCCGAATCCTCTACCGCTGGGATTAGGGTCCGCCCATGAGTGAGTTCTGGGACGCGGCCAGCGCGGTCGCAACAACAGCGGCAACGGGTGTGGCCCTCTGGTTGGCCGTCCACGAGGTACAGATGAGGCGGAAGGATGAGACTGACAGACAAGCCGCCCAGGCCCGCTTGGTGGTGTCGGCCATTGAGGGAACGCGGGGCGAGGTTGTCAATCACAGCTCTGAACCCTTGCTCGAGCTGAGGATCATCAGGGCTGACGCCGATGTGGACGGGCGACCGGTCGCTGTGCGTTGGGCCGAGGATGCTCAACGGATATTCCGTAACGTGTCGGCCGGTGAGGAGCGACACCTTGAGTTGCGGGTCCAGGGTTGGGGTCCACTGATCCACCCGGAACTCAGCTACGAAGTGGGCACTGATGAAGGTGTCGCCCCCTTTAACGCCTCCAATCACCGGCTAACCATCCAGTTCCTCGATGCGGCCGGCCTCTGGTGGCAGCGTGTTGGGCTGGAGCCGCCGACCAGAGTTCTCGGAGAGCCCGCGCAGCCTGCGGCAAACCCGGAATAGGGCCTTCTTCCGGCGAACTTGTTTGGGGGATACTGCGTGCCCATGTCGAAGCGCCTGCGATTCGGAACCGTCCGGCCCCAGCGGTTCCGCTAACCGGAGCGTGTCTCGTACATGGCCCGGCCGTCGGCCCACCGGGCCAGCTCGGTTCAGCAAGGCGCCACCGTCGTACATCTCCTCCTCGGCAGCCCGTGATGTCGAGCAGCAGGCCGCCCAGCGGCTCCCGCCGACAGCGTGGTGTACGTCTGGTGCGGCAGCGAGCCGGGATTGGGATGATCGTGGTCGTACACCCCGCCGCGCAGCAGCTGCTCGTCATCGGCGTTCATCCGGCCAGCCTTCCAGCCACCACCGAAAGCGGGAGGCCGGCGGCGCCCGGCCGTCCGGCCTCCCGCCGTGCGGGCGTCAGGCGCAGGACAGACGGTCGGAGGCGGGCCAGTCGATGCGCACCCCGCGGCGGATCAGTGCGGTGAGGCTGTCGACCTGGCAGGCAGGTGGCTGCTCCTGGGTGAAGCGGCGCAGCGCCTGGTACACGCCGTCGCGCAGATGGCCGTCGGTCATTGTGGGCGCCTGCTCCTGCAGTTCGTTGAGAAGCCGTCCGGCGCGGGCCGCTCGGGACAGCGCGGCATCCGCGAGCGGTCCTTCGGCGAAGCCGTCGCGGACGTACAGGCCGGGCTCGATGAGGGTCATGATGGCGGTCCTTTCCGCCCGGCCGCGCTGGTCTCCCGGTTGGAGACGCGGTCGCGGGACCGAGCGGGCGGGAACGTAGAGCATCGAGCTCGTTAGCGTCGCGGCCTGGCCGCCGGCCCCGGGCGGGAAGAGACCTCTTCCCCACGGCTACTGCGTGGGGAAGAGGTGTCGTTTTCCGGAAGGGGCTTGCCCACGGGCTCTGACCTGGGCAAATGTAAGATCACCGGATTTACGGGGTCCCACCTCCGGTCACACTGGCGGTCCCCCGCCTAGTGCACCCCTGCAGGCAACCCTCCGGCCTCCTTCCGGTGCAACCTGCACGGGGGGCAACGGGAGGATTCCCCCCTTCGGGGCCGACACCGCGGCACTCCACGAAGTCGGGGTCGGTGAGGTCGACGTCCTCGGCGGTCTCCAACCCGGCGGCCGCGAGGAAGACCCGGATGCCAGCCGGGCGGTGCGCGACTCCGATGGCGACGCCGTCGCAGCGGACCCGGCACCAGCCATGCTCGTCGGGCGGGTAGGCGATCACCTTGGCGGACATGCGCCCAGCCTCTCCCCTGCCCCTGCTCACCGGCACCCGGCCGGGCGGAAACAGGCTACGTACGCCCCTCGGCAGCAGCTCACAAACGGCTGCACCGACCCTCCGGTCTCGGGGTACGTTCGGGAGTACGGGTGCGGCCCTGGCCACCGGGGCCGCGACGGGGGCCGCACCCCGACAGCACGACAGCGTCCCGCCAGGCGGCCTGCTGCCGGAGCCAGATTCCACTCCCTCGTGCGGGTGGAGGTGAGGCCGCCGGCGAACCGTCTCACCTTCACCGCCGTCGCAGCGGTCATGAAGCCGATCGACGAGCAGCACATCGCGGAGCCCGGCCTGGTGGTGCTGGACATCACCGGCGGGGACGAGGACACCGTCCGGGCCGTCATGGCCTCCCTGGAGGAGCGCTGGGCGACCTCGGGTATCGGCCCGGTGCGCAGGGATCCCGGCGAGCCCGGTGTCCGGGCCCGGGTCTACGCCGACGTCCTGCGCCCGGGACGGGGCGGCTCATAGCCGCAGTACCCTGGGCAAGCCCTCCTTACGGTGGGCTTGCCCAGGGTCACCTTAGGCTTGCCCGGTCGCCGAGCCCACAGGGGACGGGCACGGCCTGCGCCGTCGCAGCCGGGGGCGGTACGTACCGATCGCGCCTGCCCGCCGCCGACGGGGCGTGGCTTGCCCATGGTGGCCTTGGGCTTGCCCGCGCCCGCCGGTGGGTTGCCCGGCTCAGCGGCGCAGGCGCGAGAGCCAGCCGGTGGTTTTCTGCTCGGGCACGGCCTGGTTCTGCTCCTGGTCCTGGTCCCGGCGGATCGGATCGCCCGGCCAGGCTTCCTCCCAGTCGATCTCCTCCCAGTCGATCTCCTGCCGGCCGTCGGCCTCGTGGACGTCGGCAACGGCCGCGCTCTTGCAGCTGTCGCACAGGTGCGGGTGGGAGTCCTTCGTGGCTCCCCAGTCCTTCGGCTGTACCGCCTCCCAGCGGGCGTCGGTGAACCGCGTCCCGCAGCCGGTGCAGACGGGACGGCGGGCCTTACGCTCGGCTGCCTGCTTCGCGGCCTGCTCCTGCGCCGCGCGCTGCACCTTCGCCTGGTACTCCGCCTGTGCACGCGCGGTCTCTTCCCGGGCGCGGGCGTCGGCTGCCTCGCGGCGGGGATTGCCGATCGCTTCCCACAGGTGCTGCTCGTGGTCGCGGCCGAAGCGGAGGAACACGGCGCCGGCCGGACCGTGCTCGCGCAACTGGTTCAGGCGTGTCGCGATGATCGGGAGCCGCCCGTCGTAGTGGTGGTGCCCGCCCTTCTGCCGCTGGCCCTGCCACAGGTGCCGGGTGAGCTCCATGAGCTGCGGGACGGTGCGGTCGGGGTTGCGCTCGCCGATGCGGTTGAACACCAGCAGGACGGGTGGGAACGTCGCGTCGCCGGACCAGGTGTCCGGAGCGCTCCAACGGGTGCGCCACATCGGACGCTCCTTGCCGTCGGTGTCCTTCACCTTCCGCAGGAAGAATCGGACGTACTTCTGCAGCTTGTCGGCGAGTTCCTCGGCGGTCTCGTGGCAGTTGTCGACCTCGATGAACAGCAGCGGCACCCGGTCCTGCGGAGCGGTCAGGACGATGTCGGCCTGGGCGCCGCCCTTGCCGGGCGCGTTCCAGGTGCCGGTGGCCGGGAGCGGGACCTCGGTCCAGTACGAGGCGATGGTGCCGATGCCGTCCGGTGAGTCGACGGCGTCCTGGGCGGCGGCCTGGACGTGAGCCGGGTCTTTGACGAGCCTGGCCATGTTCGGCTTCGGGCGCAGCATCGCGATCACGGTCTCGTTGACGGCCATCGGGTGGGAGGCCCCGGAGGAGCCCGCGCCGCGCGCGGTGGAGCCCATCTCCGTCACCGGCCGGTTCAGCTCGTAGGAGGCAGCCAGAAGGCCCTTCGGGGTCAAGTTCCGCAGGGCGTCGCCCGTCCCGGTGAAACCGCCGTTCTCCGACAGGCCATGCCTCCGCATGTCGGAGAGCGCGGCCGTGTGCGAGGCGGTGCGGGCCTGCTTCTGCTTCGACGGGGTCTCCTTGTCGGCGGGCCGGAAGGTCAGGTGCGGAGCACCGATCCGCTGGATCTGATCAGCCGTCGCGACCTTCAGCGCTCCGAGCACGCGCAGCACATCGCCGCGGTAGGTGTTCGTCGACCCCGCCGGGTTGTTCTTCCGCTTCCCCGCCATCAGCTCTGCTCCCTCGTCGCTCGCGACCGGCCGCCGGCCGACCGCCGCCGCGGCTGCTGGCGCTGGCCGCGCCCGGCCGGGGAGGGCGTCCGGGCCCCCCGGAACCCGATGCTCTCCTCCAATACGGACAACAGGAGGAGAGAAGAGGGTTGTGACGGCGCAGTTTTCGCGCCGATTCGCGGCCTGACAAGGGGTTTTCCTCCGGCCTGGGGTGCCGGGCACCAAAGGGGGTTCCAAAGGGCCCTTCGAAGGGGGCACCCAGGGAGGCCCCTTGGGCTTGCCCAACGCGGGCCGGCCTTCGGGTCCGATCGGCCTAAGCGGTGCCGCGGGCCGGCCTTCGAGTGGGTGGTCGTCATCGTCTGGTCTCCTTCGCTGCCCCGGCCGGGGCGGTCGGGGCGAAGGAGCAGCGTGCAACCGACCCCCTTGTCCGCGGTCTGACCGTGGCCAGGTCAAGGAGAAACACGGCAGCGGTCGGGGCGGTAGCAGAGGTGGACAAGGGGTCAGAGCCGGATTCGAGGTCGGGCCGACCACCCTGGACAAGGGGGCCCGGTTTGGCCCTTGCAGTACCGATTCACCCGGTTCGAGCTGGGGGGGGAGAGTTCTCCGTCCTCTGTCCACAGGGCAGCGCGCCGACCATACGAAAACGACGCCGTGATTCGCACGGCGGTCATCGTGAGGAGAGCTTCATGCCGTACCTGATCCCGACTCATACGCCGCTGACGCCCGAGCAGGTGGAGCAGGGTTTCGACTACCTCCTGGCGCTGCAGACGGGCGGCGGTACCTACGCCGCTGGGCGGGTGGAGGCGACCCCGGAACTGGCGTTCGTCCTGCTGCGGCTCGCCGAGGACATCATCTGGTTCGTCACGACCGTGGACGGGAAGGCCACCCACCTGTGCGCGGACTCCTTCGTGCTGGACGAGGTCGGGTGCGTCCTGCTGTCCGCGCTGCGGGACTGGGCGCGGGACTCCCCCACCACGGCGGTACTCGGCATCGCCCGCAGCATCATCCGCTTCGTCGAGAACGTGATCCCCGACCCCGACGACCACGGAGACACCTGCGCCACCCTGGAGACGGTGCGCGACGAGCACCTGGCGCTGGCGCACACGGCGCACTCCGCACCCGGTTCGCACCGCTGACCGCGCCAACCGAACCACCGCACCGGGTGGGAACGCACCGGTGCGGTGGAGCGCACCATCGGGTGCGCACCGGTGCGGTGGTACGCCCATCCGGTGCGCACCGAGTCCATCCAGTGCGCACCACGATGCGCACCACCGTCCATCCGGTGCGCTCCACTCGGTGGGCGGTGCGCGCGCCGGTGCGGCCGGCGCGCGGGAGTGGGGCGCACCGGATGGACTCGGTGCGGTGAGTGGGCCCGGGTGGAGGCGGTGCGTTTCTCCTTGACCTGAGCCGAGGTCAAGGAGAAACGCACCGAGTGGAGGCGCGGCCCCACTCCCGTCGATGGCGTCCACCTCCACCCGGTGGGCTCCACTCGGTGGAGCGGGTGCGAAGCACGGTGGCGTCCACTCCCGGACGGCGGACTCCACTCGGTGGAGTGGACGCGGGGCGTCGTCGGTGCGCACCACCGCACCGGGTGCGCACCACTCAGTGGCCGGCATCCCGTCCGCGGTGCGGTGCGGGCTGCTGTGGGCGGTGCGCCTGCTGGTCGTCCGGGCGCACCGCGTCGGCGTCGGCTGGTGCGGTGTGGCGGTCCGCGCGGGCGCGGGCGTCGTTGACCATCTTGGTGGCCGCCTCCCGGATGCGGCGCAGTCGGTCGTCGGTGAGATCGAGGGCTTCCACGTCCGTGCGGGACTTCCGCAGGGCCCGCAGCGCCGTCATGTCGATCGCGTCCCCGCGACCGGCTTCCGGCTCCTGGTCGTCGTGCTCGGGGTCGGCCGGCTCGGGTGCGAGCAGCTGCTCGGGCATCGCCGCCTGCTGGTGGGCGACGACGTCGTACGCCCGGCCCCGCACGGCGGTGGTGGTGCGCAGCTTCTCCCGCACCACCGCACCGGCGAGGACGGCACGGTCGTACTGGAGCGGGATGCGCGGGATCTCCCACTCCCCCGCGTCCTGGCCCGGCGGCCGGAGCGCAGCCGGCTCGCCGGGATCGGCCGGGGGCTGCCGGTCCGGGTCGGGCGCGGGAGTGGGTGGGCGGGGCCGGGCGGGGAGGTCGGCCAGGTCCCACCGGGCGGTGTAGAGGCGGTAGCCGGCCTCCCGGCCGCGTACGGTCTTCGGCTCGGTGATGTCCAGGCAGTGGGTGGAGATGGCGGCGGCCACGATCTCCTCGTCCAGGCCGGGGTCGCGGCGGCGGCCGCGCAGGACCAGGGCGAGGTGGCGGCGGGCTTCGGCGAGCAGGTGCCGGCGGTGGAAACGGCCGCCGTCGTTCATCACGAACACCGTCGCGGTGACGTCGACGGCCGCCAGCGCTATGTCGACCACGGCCGCGACCCGGGCCCGGATCGCGGCGGCCGCAGCGCGGGCGTGCTCGAGGAGGGAGTTGATGACGTCGGCGGCGACCTTGGAGGTGAGGATCGCGCTCACCCTCCACCAGACGCGCAGCTGCGCGAGCGGCTGGGTCTTCCGCTTGGGCGGGCGGGTCTTGCGGGCGGCGATCTGGTTCATCTTCGCGCGGGCCCGCTCGGAGACCACGGGCAGGAACTTCAGCTCGCCGTCGTCGTCGACGGCGGTGACGTACTCGTGCTCCAGCTCGGCCAGGCAGGCGGCGATCTGGTCGCTGCGCCGGGCAGTCCAGCGGATCAGTGCGTGCGGCACCCCGGCAATCTCGATCACCGGCCGACGCCCCGGGGTGACGATCCGCGGCTCGGTCGCCAGCCCCAGCGCCTCGCAGACCTCCGCGGCCACCAGCTCGTTGTAGAGCGCGGAAGCGGCCACGGTGTTCTCGTGCAGGGCCGTGGTGTGGATCGAGCCCCACTTCCCGTCCAAGCGCTGCCCCTTCACGCTCAGAAGAAGATGGTCATGGAGCAAGGGCCGCCCGGAACGAGCCTCGTAGTGGCGAAAGCGGGCGGCGACCAGACCGCCGGGCGGCCGGACCCGGTAAATGCCGTCCTTGCCGTACCGGATCACCGCGACCTCGTCCTCGATCCACTCCAGCACCCGCTCGATCGCCCGCTCGTGCGCGGCCTCGATCACCCGCCCGGTCTCCTCATCCCCGAACGCCCATAGGAGGTAGATGCTCGGCTGCGGCCGGAAGACGAAGTCGACCCCGGTGACCGTCACGCGGCGTCCGAGGGCGCCGGCCCGATACGCCTTCTTCGGGGAGTCGCCCGCGGCGAGCCGCTCGGCCTCGATCCAGTCCGCGTCCGGGTGGCGGCCCCGCTCGCCGAACAGGTTCCGCAGCTGCGCCTCGGTGACCTCCTCCCTCGGCGCGAGTCCGAGCGCGGCAAGTCCCCGGCCCATCCAGCGCCCGACCGGGACCCCGGCCTGCTCCTGGGCGGCGCGCAGCGGCGTGCGGGCCGGGCGGCGGCCGTCGCCGACGACGGTCTCGCGGAAGAAGTAGCGGTACATCTGACCGGCCCGGACGACCCTGATATCCACTGTCACACAGACCACGCCACACGGCCCTGACCTGCAAGAAAAGGCCGATCAGCCCGGCGCCCCGCCAGGCGGGAGCAGCTACCGAACTTCCTTCTCAAGTGCCCGCCGGGCGGGAAGCGGCCCCGGGCCGGACGCGAATGTCATCGCTCTCCGGCAGCCCTCACACCCCGACCCGAACGACACCAACGAGCACCACTCAGCACCACCACGCGCCAAGGAAGACGCACCACCGCCGAGCACCGCCTACAGCAGCCCCCGGCAACCGCCAGGGGCTTCGTCGTGCTGCCCGGAGGAGACCACCGTGCCCAGCTTCGAGACCCTCCCCTACTTCACCGCCGACCTCCAGCACCTCACCCCGCCCAGCGCCGGCCCTCCGCCCCGTTGACCTGGACGCCTTGGGCCCGACCTGCGCCGGGTCTCCGGTTGAGGGAGACCGGCCCTGATCGTGCATTCGTCAGCCGAAACGACTCATTGGCCTTCAGCACCGTTCAACGGCTCAGCGCCGGGACCACGCTGGTCTTGGAACCAGTCGCTCCTCGGGAAGCCATCCGTCCTCGGCTCATACACGATCTTGTCGTAGAGAGCCTTCTGACAGATCCGAGAGTGATCCGCTGCGGAGAGGGCCAGCCGCTTACGCTCGGCAGCAGGTTCCGTGAACCACTGACGGATCCCTATGTAGCTCCAACCGTCCGGGGAGTCGTGGTCGCCGTAGACGATGCGCGTCAGTCCCGCGAGGACTGTCTCGTGAGATAGGGACTTCTCGCTCCCGGCAGGGTCTGTGAAGCGCACGGTCCAGGACCATTTTTGCCCCTCGGCAAGCTGGGCATCTTTGGGGAACTGTCCATCGAAGCCAGCGTGGTTCGCGGCGTCGGTACCGATGATGATGTTCTCGGCCCAGGTCACGTCTCCGAGCCACGGGGAGCTCGCCAGGAACCCCTCTGCGATCTTCCGGGTCTCCTCATCACTGATGAGGTGGTTACTGCCCATCGCCCCTCCAAGAGTCGAGGTCCGAACGCTCGGACCTCATCAGAGGATGTGCCACTTCGGCGAGCGGTATCGGTCTTTTCCGCAACTGGTCTCGTCAACTGCTCCCCACAGGGCAATCGAGCGGCTACCGTCTTTTCAGCGCACTTCGTCTGTGCGTGCTGAGGCGGAACCCACCTTCTGTCGTCGGCGAACCGAGCGGCCGCTGGGATGCGAAGAGGTTCGTTGGTGCTGCCGAGTCCAGACTCTCCATGCACTTGGCGGTAGTCGGGGTGGGACGGCGTACGCCAGGGGTGCAGGAGACCGCTGTGACCGCGAAGCCGAATCACAACACCACGCACCAGCAGAAGATCGCCCGCGCGCTGCACAAGAGCGTCGGGTGCGGCTATCAGGAAGCTTTGAGGCGTGTACGTCTCGCCGCCGAGCGGGGCCTCCTCCCGGCATCCCTAGACGCCGTCGGTCGAGAACGCGCCGTACACATCCTGACCGCTAAGGAGCCCGCCGAGGTCCTGCCTCAGGCCCAGGCGAATCCCGCGGCCTTCGGTGCACACCCCCAGCCGTCCAACGGATCTCTGGCACCTGCCCTTCCGTGGCGGGGCACCGATGATCTAGTCCGCTTCGAGCCCGGCAGTGTCACCGTTCTGGTGTGCTTGCCCACCGCCGGGCGCACGACCATGGCGATGAACATCGCGGCTCACAACGCCGGTCGGGGCATGGCGTGCTTGTTCACCTCGGGTGAGACGGCCGAGGAGGGTCTGTGGCGGAAGGTGCTGACCGCCAAGTACGGGTTCGATGTCCGCAGGCAGGCTCCCCCTGAGGGCTGGGATGCCTTCAGAGCCAAGGTCACCGCGGACATGGACTCTCTGCCGTTGTTCATTCACAACCCGCGACCTGGTGACGCGGTCCGGGATGTCTTCCGAGAGGGCCGGGCCGTGGCGAACGCGCGTGGCCAGCGGCTGGGCCTGTGGATCCTCGACACCATCCAGCACTTCAGCCAGTTCACCGACGACGGCCTCGATCTCGCCGACTCCATGCACCAGGTTCGTCGGATCGCGCAGGAGAACCAGATCGCCGTCCTCGTGACTGCCCGGGTTCTGACCGAATCCAAGGACGAGACCATCAGTACCGAGCACCTGCGGCCGGAGCTGCGCGGCGCGGACTCGATCCTGGCGCTCCACCGCGACAACAGTTCCTGGTTCGCCCGCCGGGAGGACGACTCGGCCACGTCGACACTGACACTGCTGCGCCCTCGCTCCTCGCAGGCGCGCTCCGCGCAGCTCTTCCTTGAAGAGGAGCGCTGCCGGTTCGTCTCCCTATATGCCGGCCAGCCCACGCCCTGATCTCGCCTTATCGCCAGCGCTCTGGTGCTAAGCCCCAGAGCTCGCCCGTGCCACAGGTAGCGGCTCCCAAGCACCACTTCATCCACCAAGCACCGGACCTGGCCGGAGGACGCCCTCATGCCCGTATCAAAGCGCCTGCGTTATGAGAGGACGTTAAGTCCGATCTTCCTCGGTTCGTGATCGCTCGATCGTGGGACTGATCGCCACGTCGGGCGCCTGCTGGGCATGTTCATGCTGAGATGCGGGTCATGGAGAGAAAGCCGTACCCCAGCGACTTATCGGACGAGCAGTGGGCGTTGATCCAGCCGATGATCACGGCCTGGAAGCAGGACCGGGTGGCACGGTCGGCGACCGGGGATCCCGGGGCCTGCGACCTGCGGGAAGTCGTGAACGCGATCTTCTACCAGAACCGGACGGGCTGCCAGTGGCGCTACCTGCCCCACGACCTGCCGGCCTGGTCAGCGGTGTTCTACTACTTCACACTGTGGCGCCAGGACGGTCTCGACCAGCACATCCAGGAACTCCTGCGCTGCCAGGTGAGGGAGAGAGCCCGGCGATTAGAGGACCCGTCCCTCGTGATCATCGACACCCAGTCCGTCCGCGCGGCCGCGGGTGTTCCGAAGACCACGACGGGGCTGGACGCGCACAAGAAGGTGTCGGGTCGCAAGCGGGGCCTGGCCGTGGATGTGATGGGGCTGGTCATCGGTGTTGTCGTGCTGGCCGCCTCCGCCCATGAAAACGCCGCCGGCACGGCCCTGCTCGACCAGGCCGCCGAGCGGTGCGGCAACCGCCTGGAGAAGGCCCTGGTGGACCAGGGCTTCAAGGACGAGGTCCTCATCCATGGCGCCCTGCTGGACATCGACGTCGAGATCGTCCGCCGCAACCGGGCCGATCAGGGCAAAGGCTTCATTCCGCAGCCCAGGCGGTGGATCGTGGAGCAGGTCAACGGCACGTTGATGCTGCACCGCCGCCTCGCCCGTGAGTACGACCACCGGCCCGACACCTCCGCCTCGCGCGTCTACTGGGCCTCGATCGCGAACATGGCCCGCCGCCTCACCACACCGTCTCCGGCCTGGCGCGACGCCCTCGGGCTGGCCGCGTGAACGTCGCCGAGCTCCTGGCCGGCCTCCAGGCCCAGCACGACGAGACCACCGCCCGGGCCAGTGAACTACGCGACCGAATCCAGGACTTGACCGCCGCCCTGGCAGAGACCGAAGCGCGACTCGCGGACCTGGCCACCACCGCCAAGGTCATCGCCGAACTCGCACCGGCTGGAGGCGAAGACCCCGATCCACCCGAGACGAACACCGTCTACCAGGCGATCGTGAACGCCTTCAACCAGCACTCCGACCAGGTCTTCCGAGCCCGTGAGCTGCACGAACTCCTCGGCATGCCCACCGACGAGGCATCCGTCAACATCACCCGCAGCCGCCTCGGACGCCTCACCCGCCAAGGCTTCCTCACCCAGCCCGGACGAGGCCGCTACCAGAAACGGACTTAACGTCCTCTGAGATCTTGCGCCGCGACAATCACACCTGCCGATACTGCGGCGCCGCCGCACCCGCAGTCCCTCTCCGCATCGACCACGTCGTGCCCGTCGCGCTCGGAGGCACCGACACAGCCGACAACCTGGTCACCAGCTGCGAGCCCTGCAACAACGGAAAAAGCAGCAGCACCGTGGGAGCAGACCTCGTGGCCGATGTCGCCGAAGACGCGATGCGCTGGGCCGCTGCCATGCAGCAGGCTGCGGACAATCTGCTGGAGCAGGAAAAGCCTAAGCAGGAGTACCGGCAGGCGTTCCTCGCTCAGTGGAACGCCTGGGGCAGGGGCGAGGGCGCGGCGCGCCAGACCTTTCCGCTGCCCGCCGGGTGGAAGGCAAGCATCGAACGCTTTCGCACCGCGGGACTGCCGTCCTGGGTGTGGGAAGAGATCGTCGACACCTCCATGGGCTACGAATCCGTGAAGGCGGAGAACAAGTTCAAGTACTGCTGTGGCATAGCTTGGAAGCAGATCCACGCCCTGCAGTCAGAAGCCCGGGTTCATCTCGCACCGGCCGCCGTCAACCTCACCTATGCCTGGGAAACCGGCGACGTTGATGCGCTCACTGTTGAGACAGCGCTCCTTCTCTGGGGCCAGGAATGGGCGTCTTTCCTTCCGGGACCGACCCCGGCACAGGAGGCGGAGTTCCGGACGACGGCTCACGAGGCTCTGGTCTCCGGCCGCACCTCGGCCGACCTCGTCCAGGCCGCGGAGCAGGGGGCCTGGTTCTCCACGGCCGATGCCCGCCAAGCCCTCCAGCACCTTGACGATCAACGCACCTTCACCAGGCAATACGTTGCGCATTCTGTGTTCCAACACGCCTGGTACTTCTCGCACGGCGAGGCGCCGACCAAGGAAGTACTCGACGCCCTGTGGGCCAACTGCACCCAGCTCTACGAAGCTGGCGCGCACCCCGTACGCGTCATCCTCGCCGCTGCCGCTGCCGGCCTCGGCGACACCACCGACCTCTACGTAGGCCTGAGGGCCGAGCAGCACGAAGCCACCGGGTCCCACCCCCGTGTTCTGTACGCGGAAGACGCCTGGGCCCATACCTGGAAGAAGACCTCCCCGGATTTCACCTGGCCGACAGCTGAGGAACGCGCGGAACTCCGCGCCCACCTAGAACAGCTCCGCCAGGACAGCCGCCACGACGCCCTCGATGTCTATGCGGCGGCCGTCAAAGCAGGCCTCGCCCACGAGGTAACCCTCGACCTCCCACACTCCCACGACACCGCCGAGCAGCGTCCTACCCCGGTCCGACTCCCGCCAGAGTTCGCGCCCGGAGGCAGTCTTGCGCGCATGCCCGCCAGCGACGACCAGGACGCCCCACGCTCGACTGGAGACGCACGCGCCTGCGCGCCGGCATCGAGCGACTGACCGCCGCAACGCGCCGGGCCTTCCGCGCCTGACGACCCTGCATAGGCGCGGCGCACACAACCCTGATTGCCACCGGAACCACTTACCTGTGAATGGAGAACACCCAGATGGGCACCCAGAACACCGCCGACCAGTCGGCACGCTGCCCGATTGCCTGGATGCACCCGGATGACATCCTGTCCCCCACCGACCCGGCCGTGAGACTCACCACCGGCGAGGCCCAGGTCGTCGAGGAAGCCTTGGCCGACTACGCGGCCCAAGAACTGCGGATGTGCCAAGAAAACATGATCTTCCGGCTCGAAGAACTGCACCCGATCCCCGTCCACCCTGCCGAACGCGAGGAGTGGGCCCGCAACCTTCCCACCGCGCCGAAAGACCTGCGTAGCACCTACGCGCACCTGGAACTGGAGCGGGCTGCCGCTGCCGCACTTCACAAGGCCCTGACCCGCCGAGACTGGGCGGGGCTGCTGGTGCGCTACACCACCGAGACCGGCACCCGCGACAAGATCAAATATCCGTCCAGCGGGATCAAGGCCGGGGAATCCGTCCAGCACATCCGCGACGCCTGGGACAAGCGCGTGGCCGACTTGCGAACCGAACGCGCCCGCCGCCTCGGCTGCACCTGCGTCTGACCCAGCCACCCGCGACCGCTCACGCTTCACCGCCGACCGCCAGCACCTCGCCCCCGCCCAGCCCCCGGCGCTTCCGCCGGGTCGTCCTCGACGCAGCGACGGCCGAGGCGCTCGGGCGGAGAAGCCAGCCAAGCAGACCTCCCCTCCCCCTCCGTAGGGGGAGGGGGAGGGGAGACCGACGGTGGTTCAGCGGGTTGCGGCTTCATCCACCTTGCGGCGTGCCCATCGTGTGGCCTGGTGAGCGTCTCGCCGCAGGGTGGGGCGAGCCTGTGGACGGGCCGGGAGGTCGCTGGGGCTGTCGGGTTCGGTGGCCGCGGCCAGGAGGGTGCGGATTTTGTGGGCGAAGTCGGGACCGGGCAAGGGGCAGCTCACTTTCGGGTTCACGGAGGTAGCCCACGGCCACAGCGGTGGGCATGTAGGTCATCAGCTCGGTGACCACGGCGGACCGTGGCCGGCTGGCGTGTCTGGCGCATGACGCGCAAGAGCGTGGTGCTGGAGGCGCCGTCGTCGACCGTGCGGTGCTTCGCGTAGTGCTTGCACCGAACCAGGGGCTTCCGACTGTCCGGCAGCTGGCCCATCGCATCGGCGCCCAGGATCCCAACGTCCGCTGTCGTGGGTTGGCTATGCGCCCGAAACGGCAGCCCCGGCCAGGCCGGGGCTGTCTCACGTAAGCGGGGGGTGCTAACGGCGTTAGCACCCCCCGCTCTGCAGGAGCCCGCGCAGGGAGATCCCTGCGCGGGCTCACGTGGCCGCTCTTAGTTCGGTCAGTCGTTGCCGTGGGCGGCCAAGAGGCGTTCCAGGAGTACCTCGCGCTGCGCGGGCAGCATCTTCTCGAAGACGAGGTCGGCGACCTTGTTCCCGTCCTCCCACAGCGCATCGACCTGACGGGTGGCAAGCTCAGGAACACCCGTGTCATCAGGGGCGCCGCTGCTGACGGTCGAAGGCGGCAGGCTCTGTGCTGGCGGAGCAGCCCCTGAGCCGTCGACAGGCGCGGTTGAAGTGGGGGTGCTAACGGCGTTAGCACCCTTAGAGGTCTGGGGCTTCCTGCGCTGCTTGCTCTCAGCCCGCTTCCGCAGGGCCTCGTCCACCGCCTCCTGCTGCTGCTGTGCCGGCAGCTGCCCGACGTTCCGTGCGATCTCTACCGGAAGCGTGCGGCCTTCTACGGCGGCCTGCAGCTCGGGGGTCAGCTTCAGCAGCGCGATTCGCTGGGTGACCCAGGGGCTGGACTTGCCCAGCGCACGCGCGACAGCACGCTGGGATCCGTGGACCTCGACGAGGCGCTCAAGGGCTCTCGCCTCGTCGAGTGGATCCAGGTTTTCGTGTTGCACTGCCGCCGTGAGGGCGGTTTCCAGGAGGGTGTCGGCGCTTTCGGCGAGGGAGTCGTCGAGGTGCACAGGCACGTCGTCGAGACCTGCGAGCCTGGCTGCTGCGAGGCGCCGGTTGCCGTCCACGACGACGAAGGCGGCGCGGCCGAGGTCCGAGTGACCGGGGTGGGCGTCGAGGAACGCCATCCTGGTGACGATGGTGAGGGGCTGAATCACTCCGCGGGAGGCGAGGCTGTCGGCGAGGTCTTCGACTGACCGGAGTTCCACACGGGGGTTGTACGGGTTGTGTGCCAGGGCTTCTAGCGGCACGCGGCGGGTCTCCTGCCGGCCGACGACCGGCTCGTGCTCCTGGCCGGAAAAGCGGGCGAAGCTGGCTGCGCGGCTGCTCATTGGCTGGGCGACTGCGGCGAACGTGGGGGAGTCCCCCAGCATGTCTGCCTTGCTCATGCGGTCTTCACCCCTCGTGCGATCTGCCTCATCTGGTGGGACTGCTCGCAGTCAGGTGCGTAGTCCAGGAGGCCTCGTTGTTTGCGGACGGCTTCGCGTTGTTCCTTGACGTCGGGGATGACGGCGAGGACTGGGGGAGTGCCGAGGCTCTTCCACTTTTCCAGGGAGGAGGTGGCGATGTAGCCGCGTCGGCTGTCGAACTTGTTGACGACGAGGCCGAGCTGGTCGATGGCGAGGTCGAAGTCCCTGGAGAGGGAGTCGATCTGCTGGATCAGCATGCCGTATGCCTGGGCGGAGGTGTCTTCGGCTTCCACGGGAATGATGAGCCCGGAGGCTCCGGGTTTTTCGTCGTCGCGCTGGCGTCCGTAGGTGAGGGCGGCGTCCATGGCGAGGCCGAGGCTGGGCGGGGAGTCGACGACGATGGCGTCGAAGTGGTCTTCGAGGGGGGCGAGGGCGCGCTCGAGGGCGGCGTGGCGTGGCCCGCGGAAGACTGTGAGGCCGCTGTCGAGGAGGAAGGCGTCGAAGGCGGCTGGCAGGATGCGCAGTCGGCCGTCGAAGCGGTCGCCTTGTATTGCGATGGTCAGGTCCAGCAGGGGCTGCTTGGCCTGGTCGCGGTGGAGCATGTGCGTGATGAGGCTTTCCTCGCCGGCGGGGATGGCGGTGAGGCCGAGCTGGTGGGTGAGGTGGCCCTGGGGGTCGTAGTCGACCAGGAGGACTCGCTGGCCGGCTTCGGCGAGTGCCTGGGCGAGGCCGGCGGATACGGCGGTTTTTCCGACGCCGCCCTTCTGGTTGCAGACAACGAAGCGGCGGGTCATCTGCTGGGCTGCGGCGGGGTTGTCGTCCAGCCAGAGCGCTACGGCTTGGGCGAGTCCCTGGATGTAGGAGACACCGCGGTGGCGGCAGTCGACCTTGAAGTCCTCGTAGAGGCCTTCGGGGAGGTAGGTCCCGAAGGAGTCGGCCTTGGCCGTATTGATGGTGGGGAGCTCGTCGGTGCAGGCGCGCCAGGCTTGGATGCCTGCGGCTACGGCGTCCTGCATGTCGGTCTGGAGCTGGGCTGCACGGACCTTGAGGGCCTGCTGGAGGTGAGCGGGCATTTTGGAGACGAGCTTCTCCCGCTCCTCTCCCGGGTTCGGAGATGACATGGACGGCAGCATACTGCCGTCGCGCGTGTTGTCAGTGATCCAATAGGCGCGTTTTGCCGATTTCTCACGGTAGTTCCTCCCCGAGCGCTAACGGCGTTAGCGCCTCCAGGGGTGCTAACGCCGTTAGCACCCCTCTCTCCGCACTCCACGCTTTCGCCGAACGACTGCGGGATGCCCGGCCCTCGGTTCAACATGAGCCCCATGCCCAAGACCCTGAAGTGCACCGGCGAAGAGAAGAACATGACGCTCGACGAGATCGAGGAGTTCGTGAAGGCAGCTCGCGCTGCCGACGTCCCCGGCGACAGCAACGTCAGCGCGGTCGTGAGCACCAGCGGCAAGATCAAAGAGATTGAGGTCGAGGTCAACTCATAGGCATCTGACCCAGACCCACCACCACCCACCGCCCCAAACGAAAAGAGCCCGGCGTCCCCTGCCAGAGATCGCAGGGAACGCCGGGCCTTCGGCTGTCAGACCGCCCAGGCCGCGGGCACGCTTTCGACGGAGTTAGGGGTGTCAGCGGCGGTTGCCAGTACGGCAGGTGCCGCGGAGCGGTGACCAGCACGGCCCCCGCTTCGGTCTCAGGGGCCAAGGCCATGCGCCAGGTGTCGTCCCCCTCACAGCCACAGCCGGGTGCGCGTGCCGTAGGTGTGGACCGCGCGCGGGACGAGGGGGGTGTACATGGAGGGGTCGTCGGCGGGGCAGAGATGCAGGTTCCGCCAGCCGTGAATCCGGGCCATGCACGCGGCGGCCCCCCGCTACTCCCGAACACTCGAACGGGGCCATCGTCGCCCTTGCGATCGGCACGCAGGTCCCCCGCAACGCCCTCACCCAACGCCATCCGAATCTCCGCAACGAGTTCTACGCCCGCGTCCAGGAGCGAGGCGCTGTCCCCGACGTAGAAGCCCGACTCCGCTCGACGATCGTGAAGCTCAAGGAGACCATCGCCAACAAGAACGAGGAACTTGCCCGCTTGCGTGAGGGCCTCCCTGCACCCGTCCGCGTACTCAGTCAGCTCACCGCTGAGAACGAAGCACTGCGCCAGCAGCTCCAGCTGCCGACACCGAACGTCATTTCCCTCGGGCCCTGACCGGCAGGCGTGGGCAGCCAACATGGCAGGAGAACTGGGCCGCTGGGTGGCCGAGGTATCAACCGGATGCCTGCCGCAGCAACGGGCTACGCCTCGCCGTCGAGATCGCGCTGCCTGCCAGCAAGGTATTCCCGGACGAGGCGGCCGAGCACTTCACCCTCGTGCGCGCGCTCGTTGAAAACGGCGCGCTGGAAGGCTCTGACCTCCTCCCGCTCCAGGAACGCGTGCAGGAGTCTCGCCTGCGGATGGAAGTAACCGCAGCAGATCAGGCGCGTGCAGTGCCCCTTCAGCTCCCTGACCTTCGGGGTCCGCCATGGGTAGTGCGGGTACCCCTTGAGCTCCGCCTTGCAGCGATCAAGGATCTTGAACAGCTCAGTCTTGTTTCTCCACTTCTCCTCGCCGTAGTGCAGCTCGAACCACTCGCGGCGATCCGCGTCGGCTATCTCTCGCTGAACGCGTTCCACGCGCCTTGTGATGCCGGCGAAGACCTTCGGGCTCATCCTCCACTTGGAGCGCGTCAGCTCCGGATATCGGTGGCAGATGTCCATATCTGCAACCCAATGCGCGGCGCTCTCGTGCTTGCTCTTCCGGAGGTTGCAGGGCTTGCACGCTGGGACGAAGTTCCACCAGATGTCGTGGCCTGCCCCGGCGATCGGCCTTTCGTGGTCCAGTGTGGTGGACGGGGAGCGGCCGCAGTACACGCACAGGCCACGTTGCGCAGTCAGCACCATCAGCCACACCCAGGCCTTCTGCTTGCCTCTGTCACCACGGCGAATAGCTTCCACTGCACCCCTCTTGCCGTAGCCGGCTAGGCGGGATCGTAAGACGCGGCACTGACAATCCGTAGCCGTCGGTCGATCGTCACGCGGTTCGACGGGGAGGGCAAAGACGTCGCGGCGGGTCAGTGCGCGGTGCAGCTGCCCCAGGACCCCAGGACACACACCACGTAAGCATCGCTGGCCACCGCGCCCTCGGGCAGCTCAGTTTTGGGGCACGCCGCCTTCTTCCACGTCGGCGGCACCAGCTCGGCGTCGATCTCCTTGGGCAGCAGCGGGCGCTGGGCCACCTTGCGCCGGGCCGGCACCGGCAGCCGGCGCACCGCCTTGAGCACCCGCCGACCGCCCAGCGCCCCCGGCACCACGCCACGCAATGGTCCGCTCAAAGGGGCGCACTCCGCGCGCGCTGTCCATGGTAGATACGGACCTCGAGTTCGGGCGCCTGCCTCAACACGCTGACTTGCCAAGGAAGAGGAACGCGACGGGGTAGAGGTGGTCGCCGGTGGGGTTGTCGATCCCGGTGACGTGGAAGCCCCGATGGGCGATGAACCCGCTGTCGGGGGCGTCGTCGGCGCAGGGGGTCCATATCTGTGCGATGGGGTGCAGGGTGCCATCGTCGTCCCCGCTGGTCGCGATCTCGTACAGGTCGGTGGTGGTCACTCGCTCACCCCCGCGGCGGTGGCGGCCAGGAGTGAGGTGACATCGGTCCTGTACGGGTCGCTGTAGTTCTCGCGGTCGCTGAAGTCGAACGGCGCGCACTTCGCGGTGACCACGAACCCGGGGACGACAGTGGCGGCCTGGCCGTCGAGCTCGGTGTTGAGGCGGTCGGCGTCGCGAGAGGCGAGCCAGGTCTGCGTATACGGGCCGAGGCGAAGAAAGGTGAAGCCGGACCTGTCGGGCTCGCGCGCTTCGACGTCAACGGCATAGTGGGCGGGGGGCATGCCGACGTCTTCGGGCAGGGGCAGACCTGCGGCAGCGTGGGTGAGCATCGCGTAGGCCGGCTGCCAGGCTCCGAGGATCGTGGTCGTCTCGCAGCGCAGCCAGCCGCGGTCGGTGTAGCCGAGCTGGCGGCTGTGGAGGTGGGCCGCGGCATTCGGGGTGTCGGGATGAACCAGGGCGACGACGATTACCTCGGTGCCGCGGTCGTCGCCGGGCCGGGGGTGGGCGCGCTCGATGAACGGGCCGACCCTCACAGCGACGTCCCGTCCGTTGCCGGGCTCCCACGGCTCCGGGGAGCGTACGGCGGCGAGCATCGCGCGGAACTGGTCGACGGCGGCCTGGTCCTCGAGGGTGAGTGCGTCGGGAGCGTGGCCGCAGCGGCGGAAGCGTCGGATCATCGTGTGGTCTCCTGCTCGGCCTGGAGGTTAGGCGTCTTGAGGACGCGCGGCAGATGGATGTGCAGGTGCTCGACTTCGACCTCGCGACCGCGGGAGCGGAGTTCGTGGGCAAGCAGTTCGGTGAGACCAGATGCCCTGTGTCTACCTCCTGCACAACCGATCGCGATCCGGCTGGGGCCGGCGGGCAGGTCGGCGTAGTCGGCGAGGTTGGCGAGCAGCTCGCGGGCGCCGGGAGTGTTGAGGACGACGCCCTGGACGCGGGGGTTGAGGCCGTTGAGGTCGAGGATGTCGCGGGCGGCGGCGGGGTCGCGGAGCCGGTCGCGGACGTCTTCGATCCGGTCGGCGGCGGGCGGGACGGGGGAGCCGTCCGGGCCGGTGGGCAGGTGGAGGTAGCCGAACGAGATCAGGCGGATCGGGCGCATGAGGTGTCTCCAGGGCGCTGGTGAGGAGAGAGCAGCGAGCGCCGCCCCCGCCAGGAAGGCTGGAGCGGCGCTCTGGGTGGTGGTGGCTGATCAGGAGTTGGGGGCTACGGCCGCGCGGATGATGTCGGCGTGGTCGAACGCCAGCTCCTTGGGCAGTTCGCTCAGGGGCCACCAGCGGGCGGTGCGGGCGTCGTCCCTGGCGGTGGCCTGTGTGCCGTCGGGGACGACGGCCATGTACGCGAAGGTGACGTACCTGCCGCGTGGGTCCCGGTCGAGCTGGTCCCAGACGCCGATCTGGTGCAGGGCGCCCACGGGCACGTGGATGCCGGTCTCCTCGGCGTGCTCGCGGGCCGCGGCCACATACGGCGCTTCCCCGGCGTCGACGTGTCCGCCGGGCAGCGCCCAGGCGCCCTCGAAGGGCGGCCAGCCTCGATCGATCAGCAGGACGTGGCGGCTCGGGGTCACGGCGACCACGTCGGCCGTGTACTGGATGGCCTCGGTCTTGGGCTCGGTCATGTTCGCCTCTCGGGTTAGGGGTGAGTGGTGTTGGTGACGACGAGGAACTGGTCGCTGTCGAGGTCCATGACGACGCGGGCTTCGGTGCCCTGGGCGCGCTGGGCGGCGGCGTATTCGTCGGCGGGCCAGGAGCCGCGGGGGTGCCCGGCGGGGAACCGCTCCAGCACGGTGCGGGTCTGCGCGGGGATGGCGGTCATCCGGCGTCACCGCCGGTCACGCGCTCGTGGATGTCGATGAGGCGGGTGATGGCGTCGGGGTTGTCCGCCAGGCCGACCCATGTCCCGTGCGCGGTGAAGACGGGGACCTGGTCGCGGTCGGCGTCGAAGATGATGACGTAGTCGCCGTACCGGTCGAGCACCATGTCGCGCAGGACCGGGACCAGCGCGGTGTCCAGGACCTCCAGGGCGTCGAGGGTGAGCCGGGCGGGCTCGCCGGGCGCCGGCGGCTGGACCAGGATGCCGGTCGCGCGGAGCAGGTCGCCGGGCTGTATGGCGGTCAGCAGCTCGTGGGTGATCTCGGGGTTGCTGCTGGTGCAGGTGATGACCGTGTCGGGGGCGTCCTCGTCGGCGGTGTCGAAGTCGGCGGGCCGGACGACCAGGTCGAAGGTGACGGTGTCGCGCGGGCCGGGGGCGGGGATCGCGTCGACCCAGCCGACGACGGCGCAGTGCTTGGTGTCCATCAGCTGGCCTCCGCCAGGGTCTCGGTGGGGCGAGGGGAGCGGGGTCGGGGGGTGTACTGCGCGAGCACCAGCAGCTCGCGGTTGCGCTTCTTCTCCGCGTCGGTGAGGGGCCGGGCCTGCACGCCGCCGTGGCGGTGCCACAGCGGGGAGGCGGGCGGCTCGGGGTAGGCGAGAGCGTCGTCGACGTGACGGTCGGTGCTGCTCATGGGGGCCTCCGCCGGTTGGGAGGGGTCAGGCATGGGTTGCGCGCTGGCTGCTCTTGGACTGGGTGTCGGAGGCGAACCGGCCGAGGCGGGCCTCAACCGGGTTCGCGGCGATCCAGTACACTGCGCACGCCTTGTGCACGGGCTCCCCGGCGTGGGAGCGCATCGGCGTGGGCTTGTCGCACAGCACGCAGGGGCGGTCCTGCCAGCGGTCGAAGTGCTGGCTGTCGCGCCACTCGAGGAGAGCGCCGGGAGGCGGGACCAGGCCCGGCTCGAAGGGCGCCTTCTTGCCTCGGGTGCGGGTCACGGCCGGAAGTCGGCCAGCTGCTGAAGTACGCGCTCCAGCAGGGCCGGTGGCAAGGGCGTGGCGCTCAGGCGGCCCGTCCCCACACCCTGGTACCGGGGCGGCCGGCTCGGCGGCCGTTGATGGACGGCACCGTGAGGTGCTGCCGGGTCGCGAGGATCGCCCGGCCGGAGTGCTTGCCTTCGTATAGGGCGGCGTCGGCAGCCCGTTGCAGCAGGCTCAGGTCGCGGGAGCCGACCTCGCGCGGGACTGCGGCGCCGACCGAAGCGCCGACGTCGACGGCGCGGCCGTCGTCGAGGACGACCGGGGTGTGCAGCATCCGGACCAGCTGCGCCAGGCGCTGCTCCAGGCTGTCGGCGGGGAGCGGGACAACGACGGCGAACTCGTCGCCGCCCAGCCGACCAACGACGCCGCGCGGGCCCGTCCAGGCGGAGAGCCGGGCGGCGACGGCGGCCAGGACAGCGTCACCGGCCGCGTGGCCCAGCGTGTCGTTGATGGACTTGAAGTGGTTCTGGTCGACCAGGACCACGGCCACGTCGTCGCGGCGCGCCAGGAGCCGGCGGGCGCGGGCGGTGTAGGAGTCGCGGCGCAGCAGACCGGTCAGCGGGTCACGGCGGGTGGCGGCGAGCCGCTTGTGCAGTGCGACGGCGTGGACGGCCCAGCCGGTCAACGGCAGCGCGGCGGTGGTCAGTAAGAGTGCGCGCTGCCCGAACCGGGCCTGAGCGCGCAGGACGGAGTCCATACTGGTGATCGCCCTCTCGTCTTGTACGGGGTGGGTGGGCCCGGGGCAGGCGGCTGGTTTGGACGCCGATGTACGCCTGTCCCGGGGCAGAGCTACAGCGCGAAGTCGTTGCGGACGGTCCAGCTGACGGGGTCGTTCCAGAGGCTGGCCTTCGCGGCGGGCCACTCCAGCTGCCAGCCGGGCCGAAGCCCGCGCGCTCCCCAGCTGTCCGGCTGCTTGCCGGGGATCTCGAGTCCGGCCGTGTGCGCGGCGAGCGCGGCGTCGTACACCTCGTGGGCGCGGCGCAGGGCCGTGGCGGGGGAGTCGGCGACGCCGGTGAAGACGTGCACACCGTGGCGGTCGGGGTGGCGGGTGTCGTGTATCGGGACGTCCACCTCGTAGATCCGCAGGCGCATGACGTCCATCTCCTCTCTGTACTCGGTGGTGAGGGGCCACCGCGACCGCCCCGGCCCCCGGCCGGATCGGCAGGGGTCGGGGCGGCACGGAGGGCCGTCACGCGCGGGAGGGCTGGTTCGTCACCGGCGGGACCCGCGGACGTAGTCGATGGCGCTGGCAACGTGGGTGTTGGCCATGAGGCTGCCGCCGCCGTCGATCCGGTCCCGGAGCTCGTCCAGCCGCATCCATGCCGTCGCGAGCTGCTGCACCAGCCACGCCTCATCGGTGGCGGTGTCGTTGCCGAGTCGGGCTGCGATGTCGGCGAGGCGGTCGGCGTCTTGGTGGCTGGCCTCCAGGAAGGCGTCGGCCCGGCGGACCTTGTCTTCCGTGAACGCCTCTCCGAGGCGCTGGGCAGCGTCGGCCTCCGGGTCGTCGGCGTACTTGGCTAGCCGCGCAGGTGGACCGCGAGGCGGGCCAGTTCCCAGTCGGTCCGGCCGGGGTTGCTGCTCTCCTTCAGGAAGGTCATCGCGCGCTCCCGGCGGTCTCGTGCAGCGCTGCGTCGGCGTGGTCGTCGTCCTCCTAGTCCGCGTCGTCGAGGCCGCCATGGACGGAGCAGACGATGTCCTCGCTGTCGTCCAGCTCGCCGGCCAGGGTGCGGGCGAGGCAGGTGACGCCGTACGCGGGCGCCCAGGCGTAGCCGGTGCATTCGTCGTCGTGGGGGCAGGGCAGCGCGACGTCGAAGCCGTAGTCGCCCTGCCCGTCGACGTTGGTCCGGAACGCGAGGGTGAGCTACTGCTGGCCGAGGTGGATCTCCGCGACGCGGTCGCCGCCGGCGGCCTTCGAGCCGGGCTTCCACCGCCACAGCGGGAGAACCTCTTCGCCGAACACCCGGCGGACGAGCAGCATCTCGCCCAGGCCGTCGCCGCCGTCCAGCCCGAGGTCGGCCTGCCGGGCATCGCCCAGGCGCTGGAGGAACGGGAGCAGCTGGCACAGGCTCTCGGAGAAGAAGACCTCGTTGAAGCCCTCGGCCAGCAGCTTCGGGTGGGAGCGGACCATCGCCGTGTGCTGCGTGCGAACGGTGTCGTCGGGCACGGTCCGGTTGGCCGAACGCGGGCCTTGGCGCTCCACGCACACGGAGACCGGGGTGGAGACCATGACCGCGATGGCGGGCATGTTGTGCCGCTTGGCGGCGGCGACCAGCGGCGCCCTGGACGCGGGGGTGCCGTTCGTGGCGTCCACGACGGTGAACCGGCGGCGGCGCATCCGGGCTTCCAGCAGCAGATGCAGGGCGGCGACGGCGTCGCCGGTCGCGTCCTGGTCGCCGGCGTCGTCGCTGACCGTCTCGCGTAGCGCGTCGAGGGAGAGGACCTGCGAGGCGGGCCAGGTGGAGGCGAGCGTGGACTTGCCCGCGCCGCTGGCCCCGATCAGGACGACCAGGCAGCTGTCCGGCAGATACGGGAAGGTCGGGGACGTCATGCGAGGGGCTCCTTGGGTCTCGGGTGCGGACGGGCGGCTCGTGCGGGGCGGGCGGGTCACCGGGTGGTCGCGCTGGTGGTGGCGATGAGCGCGGCGACGGTCTCGCAGCCGTGGTGGAAGGCGCCGTCGAGGTGGAACGCGCCGTTAATGCCGTGCGAGGCGAGGCGGTAGAAGCCGCCCTTGCCGGTCTTGTCGGCGAGCTTCTCCAACAGGCCCTTGCCCGGGACGCGGCGGTCGGCGGCGTAGTGGGTGCCGAACGAGACCGCGAGCGCGGCGGCGGCCGCGGCGGGGTGGACCCGGATCCCGAGCGCGCGGGCGCCGAGCCCGGCGACGATCGCCTGCGTGGCCACGTAGGTCAGGCAGTGGTGCAGGCAGGCGGCACGGCCACTGGCCGTGCCGTGGGTGCTCTCCTCCTTGGTGACGGGGTCCGTGAAGGTGACCGGGTGCTCGTCGGAGGCGCCCTTCACGCGGGCGCAGAAGTCGTTCTGCACCCAGAAGTCGCCGATGGCGCTTCCGGCGCGCGTCAGTCCGAGCAGGGCGGCGAAGACGGCGGGACGGTGCGTCATGCTGGGGTTCTCCTGATCTCGAAGGGTGAGGGAGCGGGCGGCCAGCCTTTGCCGGTGCTGCGGCCGCCCGGATGGTTCGGCCCCGTCCCGGCCGGTGTGGCCGGGACGGGGTTCGGATCACGCGGCCAGTCGGTGCGCGGCGGGCGCCGGGCCGGTCATGCAGCTGCTCGGGTCCACGGGGGTGCCGTCGAAGCACTCCAGGCAGCAGCCGAGCTTCTTGGAGAGGCAGATGTAGAACCGGCGGCCGCACTCGCCGCAGGTCTGCCGGGCCGCCATCGCCTGGTCCAGAGCTCGCTCCTGGGCGAGCGTCGGGACCCGCTTGGGCTTGGCACGGTCGACGCGGAGCAGGTAGCCGCGGGTGGGGTGGGTGCAGGACCACTGCGGCCGGGTGGCGCACAGCCTGCACCGCAGGATTGCGACCGCGCCCTCGTTCCTGCCGGGGCTCAGGCCCATGTCCCGTAACTGGCGCCGGGTGACCAGGCCGTCGGGGACGCACCCGCGGTCGTACTCGGGCATCAGCGCGTCGCTGCGCGACACCCGGTTCACCTCGCGGCGGCGCTTCTTCCGCGGGCGGGGCATCACCTGCTCCAGGCGCCGGGAAGGCGGTCGGGGCGGTGGGGGTAGCGGGGGCCGGGGCGCTGCGGGCGGGGCCGGCCGATCCGGCGGCGCGGGCGGGGGATGAGCACGGGCTGTTCCTCCAGTCGTCGATGGGACGGTGCGCGGTCAGGCGGTGGTGATGCCGGCGATCTGCGCGGCCTGGGTGCCGGTGAGGGTGAAGTCGGGCGCGGCGAGGAGCGCTTCGGCGACGGCCGTGATGCGCTCCCACTCGCGGACCACGCGCTGCTGGGCGGTGGCCATGACGTAGTCCCAGGCCAGTCCGCCGTCGAGAGCCGGGCCGGTCTCGGTGACCGGGACGCCCGCATCGGTGAGGATGTTCAGCGCCATCTGCTTGTCGTGGTCGGCCGCGCAGAGGCGGGCCGTCTCCGGCGTGAGGCGGCCGGACTCGGCAAGCTGGTGGAGCTCGGCGGCCTGGCCAGCGGCTCCGCAGACCACGGCGACGTCGAGGTAGCTGCCGAAGGACCTGGCTAGGTGGTGGCGCCGGTCCAGCCGGTGACGCGGCCGCGGGTGACGGTGTGGACCCGGACGCGCTCGCAGGTGAAGCCGACGAGCTGGCCGAGCACGGTGTGGCCGGCCTCGTGGTAGGCGAGGCCGCGCTGGATCAGCGGGAGCGGGGTGAACTGGTAGCGCGCGTGCCGGTAGGGCGTGTGCTTGTCGAGCTCGTACATCGCGTCCTTCTCCGGATCCGGTCGGCGGTGGTCAGCGCTGCGCCCCGCCGACGTCGTGCTGGTGTCGGCGGGGCGCAGCGGGCGGGGCGGTGGGCGTGCGGCCGGGCGGCCTGTCCGGTCCTCGCCGTCCGCAAGGCGGGGTGGGCGAGGACCAGGCAGGGCGTCGGGTCAGCGGGTGGCGCGGGTGCGGAGCAGGCGGGCGGCCCAGGCCCGCAGCCGGTCGAGGCGGGTGGGGTGGGTGTGCCGCCAGGCGGTGTCGAACACGCCGTCCTGGGTCGGGAAGGACCGGCTCGCGCCGCACGTGCAGGTCCAGACGTACGGATCGGGCCGGGTGTCGTCGAGGGTGGCGGTGACCTTCGCCGGGGCGCCGTCGTGGCGTCCGTGGAAGGTGCCGGCCCAGAGCTCGTTCTTGTCCAGCTGCATCGGGGTGTGCCTTTCGGTTCGGTGGTCGGCTGAGGGTCAGCGCTTCTGGAGGGGGTGCACGTTGTCCGGGGCGTCGTCTTCGTCGTCCGGCGCGGCGTCGGCGGCCGGGGCCGGGAGGTGGATGTGCGGCTCGATCTGGTGGCCGTCGTTGTGGATGTGGGTGAAGAACGCCGGGCGCAGGGTCAGGCCGCGGAGCGCGAGGGCGGAGGCGGCGGTCCAGGCGAGGACGGCGAGCCCGGTGGCGACGGTGCGGCCGTCAGCGGGGGCGGCGCTGTAGACCATGGCGATGCTGGCCGCGCCCCACGCAGTCCAGGTGATGCGGGCGCCGCTGCTGCGGGCGAAGCCGCCGATCAGTCCAAAGAGGCCGACCAGCTGCCAGACGGTGTAGACGGTGGAGGCGCTGATCGACAGCGACGCGGAGTGCGCGGCGATGTACGTGCGGATCGGCTGGTCGATCACGGCGAAGACGCCGGTGGAGGTGTCGGTGCCGACCTGGACGCGGGGCGCGGCCGTCAGCAGGCTGTGCAGCATGGCGGCCAGGGCGTCGGTCGCGCCGTCCAGCAGCAGGATGACGAAGGAGATCCCGGCGAGTCCGAGGACCGCCTTCAGCCAGTTGGCCATGCCGTGCCAGCCGAGCGCCGGGGCCTGGCGCAGGTCCTCCCAGCGGTCGTGCAGGACGCCGCCGTCGTCCCAGGCGTCGGCCCACCAGACGCGCAGGGCCTGCGCGCGCGGCTGCTTTTCGTCGAGCTCCTCGAGCAGCAGGGGCGCGGCCGCGGGGAGGCTGTGGGCCTGGCCGTGGCCGGCGGCCGGGTGCTCCTGGCGCGGGCCGGGGACGTTCGGGGTGCGGTCGATGTGGTCAGCCATGGTCGGCTTCTCCTTCAAGAGCGGTGACGGCGCGTACGGATGGGCATGGCTCTGTTGCCGGGGCCTGGTGGTGGGCCAGGCTGGGCGAAGGCCAGGGAGCAACGAGGGGGCGCGATGGCAGTCGAGTTCGATTCGGTGATCGCCGACGGGGTGATCTATCCGGCGTTCACGGACGACGACGGCGTGCTGTGGATCGACGACGAGGAGGACTACGAGGTCGTCGTCGACCACGCGATCGTCGATGGGGTGATCTACGAGGCGGAGGTCGATGAGTACGGCCGCTTGCTGATCTACCTGGACGACGACTGAGCGCGTGGGCTGCTCCGGCGGCCTGCCCCGTACTCGACTCCCGGCCCAGGCGGGGCGGGTTCGAGTACGACGCAGGGTGCCGGATCAGTGGTGGATGTCGTTGCGGGTGCGGGCGAAGAACATGCCGCGCGTGGTGCTGTGGCTGTTGATCTCGGTCCGCATGGTGACCGGGCCCTCGTAGACGTTCTTGGTGACGGCGGAGCGGGCGCGGTTGATCGCGCCGCCGATCGCGGTGGCTGCCATGGCAAGGCCGGCGAACGGCAGGGTGACCATCAGGACTCCGGCGAGGCTGACGGAGGACAGGCCCTGCAGGACGAGCCAGGCGCCGCAGCCGATGCCGGTTACTCCAGCCCCGACGCCGATGCTCGCGACCGCGATCCCGGCCGCCCAAGCCGGGACGATCCGGTGGTCGGGCTGGGGGACGGGCGGGGTGTCACCGTAAGTGGGCACGGGGGAGTGGTCGCGGTACGACGTCGGGAAGTGGCCGGGCTGGTCGGTGCGGAAGCTCGCGTCCATGATCCGCTTGGCTTCGGCGGCGGCCTCGGAGTCGGACATCCGGCGGCCGGCGGTGGGGTGGAAGTCCACGGTGTTCTCCGTTCGGGTACGAGCGCGCCCTCCCGGCCGTGGCGGTAGGGAGGGCGCGAATGGTGGGGAGCGGGGCGGGCTATCCGGTGGGCGGCGGCCTCGAACTCGGCGAGCGTCGGGTACTGCAACCGCAGGGCGGCCCGCGGACCGGTCTCCGGCTCGGACTGCTCCAGGACGCCGTTCTTGCGCCCGGCGAGCAGCAGCTGGTTCAGCAGGCGGGGGCCTCGGGGTCGGTGGCGAGCACGGCGGCTTCGTCGACGACGAACAGGGGGCGGTTCATGGCGGGCTCCGATCGGTTGGTGGGGCGGGTTATCCGAGGGTGCTGATCCATCCGGCGATGCCGCTGATCGCGCCGTTGATGGCGGGCGCGATGCCGGTGGAGGCGAGGGAGAAGCCGAAGAGGACGGCGGCGAGCGCGGGCCACAGCCGCAGGTAGCCGGTGCGGACCAGGACCACGACGAGGAAGCCGGCGAAGAAGACCAGGGAGATGGTCAACGCCACGGGGGAGCTCCTTGGGGAAGGCCGGCGGCCGGGCGGGCTCGGGGCCCGGCCCGGCCGGGCGGTGAGGGGTTGGGGTTAGTTCCTGATCGCGGTCAGGGTGTTGCGGACGCTGCCGAGCTTGACCGCGCGGCCGCCGTCGGCGTTGACGAGCTCCAGGATCTGGAGGGCGTCCAGCGGGTCGTCGTGCGCGTCCAGGACGGACTGGATGCGGTCGCGCAGCGTGCGGGCCTTCGGCTTGGCCGCGGCGGCCGGGACCGGCGAGGGTGCCGCCTTGGCGCCGCCGCCGCTCTTCTTCTTGCCGCCGCCTTCGCCGTCTTCGTCTTCCTCGGGCTCGGGGAAGACGGCCCGGTATGCCTCCATGCCGTCCAGGCGCTGGCAGTAGGCGTCGCCGATCAGGCCCCAGGCGTCTTCCTCGATCTCGGGCGGGGCGCCGGGGCCGTAGAGGTCGAGGACCTCCGGGTCCAGGCCCTCGGTGGGCTCGGACGAGCCGATGTTCCAGAACCGCATCTTGCTGGTGGGGTAGCGGCCGTTGACGTTGTAGGCGGTGCCCTGGGTGCCGGGCAGGTCGCTGTCGTCATGCTCCTCGTCGAACTGCGAGACGAGGTCGACTTCGCCCGCGTACTTGGGGATCGGCGCGAGGACCTGCCCGGCGGGCAGCAGGCCGTCGGTCACCAGCTGCTTCATCATCGAGCTGGTCCAGCGCAGGAGGACGACTTCGCCTTCCTTGAGCATCGCCCTCAGCGTGTCCGAGCCGCCCATTTCCTCGAGGTGGCCGGCCTGCGCGAACAGGCCGATCCCAACGCCGAGGGACCGGCCGGTGCGGCCGATGTCCTTGATGTAGAAGGTGGCCTCGTCGCGGTAGGGCGCGCCCTTTTCGAGCAACCTGTTCGCTTCGTCGATGATCTGGTAGATCAGCGGATCGGGCCGGTCGCGCAGGAACTTCGAGCGGCCGAGGCGGGCGTAGCGCTCCTGGCGGTCCATCATGGTCAGCCACGTCGTGCGCAGCTGCGCCATCGTGCCTTCCTGCGTGGTGACCCTCCAGGCCACGTTGCCGTCCAGGCCGGGCCCGGCCTGCCCGAAGGCTTCCGGTGCGGACTGGCCTCCCTTGAGGTCGGCGTACAGGACGGCGATGCCGGAGCGCTTCATCGCGGCGAGGATGATCTGCCCGGCGGTGGACTTGCCTGCGCCGGTGGTGCCGAACAGCAGCAGGCGCTGCGCGGACCCGGACGCCGGGTCGTACAGGCGCAGCAGGGAGGGCCGGCCGTTGTGGTAGCGGCCGATCCAGATGCGGCCGCGGGCGTCCATGACCAGCATCTCGGGGTCGGCGAGGATGACGCGGGCGAGCGGGTCGTGGGGGTAGATGGTGACCAGAGCCTTGGTGCCCATGACGCTGGTCTCCACCGCGAGCCGGTTGACGTCGGCGATGTGCAGCGCCGCGGCGAGGCGCTGCGGGTGGTACGTGATGATGTCGCCGGGCTCGGCCGCTTCAACGGTGAGCTCGTAGATCCTGCTCATGCGGGGAGCTCCTTGGTCTCCTCGTCGGGGATGTCGACGGTGCGGATCGCGGTGATGACGGTGGAGGGCATGCCCTTGGGGGCGATGAGCTTCTCCCAGGCCGTGTAGATGTCCATGGCTTCCTCGGGGGCCTGGCCGACGGTCAGCCGCCGCACCCCGGCGCCCTGGCGAGGTACCGGGGTGATGGCGATCTCGTCCTCGGGCCAGTTGATGGCCGCGGACAGCTCCAGCAGGTCGATCTTCGGGACCGGCTTGCCGGGCAGCGTGGAGCGGATGACGGCGGTCATCGACTGCTCACCGGTGCGTTCGATCTGCTCCAGCACCGTGTTCGGGGCGGCGCCGCCCTCGATGGCGACGTGCTGCGCCCAGAACACGGCCTGCGGATGCTGGGGTCCGGCGGGGACGTCCTCCTGGACCAGGAGCTCGCGGGTCTGCTCGATCGCCTCGGGGGTGAGCGACTTCTCGCGGCCGACCAGGATGCGGGCCACGCGGGCCGGACGCACGTAGAGCACCGCGGCGGTCCAGCCGGCGTCGGCGAGGAGCTCCCAGTACCAGTCGATGCCGGGGATGATCCGCTGCGCGGTGAGCAGGACGGCCATGGACACCGAGGGGGCCATGTAGAGGCCCATGGCGGTGTTGCCCGTGGCATCACGGCGCAGGGTCAGGGACCAGGCCGCGCCCCAGCCAGCGCAGCCGAGGGCGGCCAGGACGGAGGGGGCGTAGAGGTCGTGGGTGAAGGCGCCGGTGGCGAGCGCGCCGGTGCCGGCCACGGTGGCGACGCGGCCGACGGCGTTGCGCGCCAGGGCGAAGCGGCTGCGCAGGGGTCCGAGGCGGATCATCGGTGAGCTCTCCTTGTCAGGGCATAGGGAAGGGCGGCGAACCCGTCGTGGGGTTCGCCGCCCTTCGTGCTGGTGCGGAGCGGGTGGGTCAGCGGTTGCTGTAGAAGGTGCGGTCGGCCATCTCGATGCCGTCGGGCATGTTATTGGCGGCGTCCGCGACCGAGCCGTAGTCGGCGATGTGCGCGTCGGCGGTCTCGTGGAAGAGCGTGGACATCTCCTCGCACTCCACGGCCATGGCTTCGGCTTCGTCCTTGCAGGACCGCATCACGGTCGCCGCTTCGCGGTGCTCGTTGACGGTGGACTGGTCGACGCTGAGGGCGGCGGCCTGGTCGGCGAGCCGGTCGACCGACTTCGCGCAGTCCTCCACGTACTTGAAGGTGGAGCGGACCTGGTGGGAGAGGCCCGCCATGGTGGCGCTGGCGGCGGTGAGCTGCGCGACGACGATGCCGAAGCGGACGGCGCCGACGATGGCGGAGCCGGTCTTCTGGAGAGCACCGCCGATGACGGGTACGAGGTCGGACACGGTGGTTCTCCTATTCGACGTGGTAGTCGCGCTCGGCGGGGGCGGCGTGTCCGGCGTCGCGGACGGCGTCGGCGAGCGGCTTGTGGCGGCGCTCGGCGTTCTCGCCGGCGCTCGCGATGGCCTCGGAGGCGGCGGGCAGCTTCTCCGCCAGGGCATCGGCCTTCGCCTTCACGCTGACGGCCTTCTCGGCGAGGATCAGGACCCAGCCCTCCAGGACGCCGGGCACCTTGAGGTCGACGATCTTCTCGTGCAGGGCCTCCAGCCGCGTCATCATCTTTTCGCAGCCCTCGGCGGCGGCGCGGGCCTCGTCGACGCCCGCCATGATCTCCTCGGCCATGTCGGCGTCGGATTCGATGACGTCGTAGATCGTCAGGTCGCTGTCCGCGTACTGGGTGTTCGGTGCCTTCGTCGGGACGGGCACGGTCACCACGGTTCCTCCTTTTTGTGCTGCGGGAATCGCTCCGGCGGGAACCCCGGCCCGGCGGCGCGCCTCACGCTGGCGTGCCTCCCAGACCTGGCCGCCGGCCTGTTCGACGGTGATCGTCGTGCCCTCGGCGTAGCCCCAGCCCGGCGGTGGGCCGAACCCTCCGGCCGGCGCCGATGCCGGGTCGGGGCCGGCCGTCGTGGCCGAGCTGGTGGAGCTGGACGGGTCCGGCTCCGGCTTCCCGGAGCGGCGCGCTCCCGCCCGCTCCCACCAGCCGCGCAGCGAACGGCGCCGCTCGCCCTTCGGCTTGGAGGCCGGGCCGGTCGGCGTCGGCCCCGTCGTGCTCGTGCTGCTGGTAGGACCGGCGGGCGCGGGCTTCCGCGGCTTCTTGGTGAGCTTGACCTTCTTGCGCAGGTTCACCTTCGACGTCGGCGTCGGCCCGGCGGGTGCGCCCGGCCCCGGCTTCCGGGGCTTCTTGGTGAGCCGGACCTTCTTGCGCAGGTTCACCTTCGGGGCCGTACCGGCCGCGGTGGTGGGCTTGGGCTTCTTCGTGAGGCTGACCTTCGGCCTCGCGGTACCGGCCGGGGTAGTCGTGCTGGGCTTGGGCTCCTTGGTCAGGTCGAGCTTCGGCCCGCTCGGCGTCGCCGTCCCGGCCGGGGCCGGCTTCTTCTTCCCCCTGTTCTTGCCCTTGGGGACCGTGGTCAGGACCGGCGTCAGGTGCTTGCGGCGCTTGTTCAGCCGCCGCTCCGATTCCGCCGCGATAGCCGCCGGGAGGGTGACCCGCCCAGCGCCCGTGCGCTTCGGAGGGCCGCTGACGCCCGGCTTCCTCCCGCCCTTCTTGCCCTTGCGGCCCTTCGAGGGCGCGGGCGAGGACGGCCGCTTGCGGCCCGGCTTCGAACCCGTCCCTGACGAACCGGGCTTCGTGCCCGTGCCCGTCCCGGGCTTCGTGCCGGATGAGCCCGGCTTCGTCCCCGTGCCCGAGCCGGGCTTCGTCCCCGTGCCCGAGCCGGGCTTCGTCCCCGAGCCCGTGCCGGGCTTGGACCCGGACGAGCTGGTCTTCGACCCGGGGCCGCGGCCCGGCTTCGAGCCGGAGGACGGTGTGGCGCCGCCGCCCCCGCCGGACTTGCCGGAGGAGCCGGGAGTGCCGGTGCCGTTCTTCGGCTTGGGGCCGTTGCGGATCCGGTCGGCGGCCCGGTCCCGGACAGCTCCGGAGAGGCTGCCGGAGTTGTTCCTCGTGCCGGTTGTCGGGGTCTTTCCACCCCCAACTCCGGGCTTTCCGCCGCCCTTTGTCCCGGAGGTCTCCAGGGCGCCCCTGCGGCCTCCGCCGCCGCCTCCGCGCCCGCCGGTGCCCAGTGAGGGCGTACGGCCGCCAGAGCCCCCGCCAGGGGCCTTGCTGGGCGTCTTGGATCCGGAGGCGACCGGCGACTTGGAGCCGCTGGGGGAGCGGAACGTGCTGGGCGCGGAATTCTTCCCGGAGTTTGTCCGGCCGCCGCCGCCACCTGATGTGCGGGTGCTTCGCCCGAATTCTGGCCCGGGCTGCAAGCGGCTTTTCTGGCGGGCCGCTTCCAATCCGATGGCGACCTTATCGGCCGCCGCCTGCTGTTTATCCGCAATGGCCCGGTGGTGTTCGTGGCGGGCTTTCAGATAAGCGGCGACATTCCATGCGCCGCGCATTGCGGCGACGGTAATACCGGCCATCATCACCACGGACATGGCGGCGATTCCCTGCCCTTGCGAACTGCCCGGGATTCCGGGTTCCGCGTGTGCGGCCGTGGTGTCACCGGCTCCACCGACGTCGGAATTCCCGGCGACCAGCAGGGAGGGCGGGGGCGCCAGGGTGGGCAGGGCGGTCAGGGTCGGGGTGTCGGCCCCGGGGGCCGGCGGGCCGCTGCCCACCGGCCCCGGGATCGTGAGCCCGCCGGGGAAGCCGAGGACGGTCCCCCCGGCGTCGTCGTCGGCCATCGGCCGTCTCCATTCGATCAGTCACTCCGGGTCACGGATCCGGGGGCCTCACGCGCGCGTATAGGCGCGCATGTTGGAACCCCCAGATTCATGGAGTGAGGCGGTGATGATGAGCTGTGGTGAGCGCGGAGCGTTACGACGAGGTCGGCCGGCCCTGCTGCTCCGTCGTCCAGCCCTGGAGCAGCAGGACCAGGTCGGCCCACGCCCTGTCGTCGGTGCCCGCCAGGAGGCGGGCGAGGTCCCACAGCGCGGTGGCCCGCGCCTTGTTCGTGGTGGTCTCCGCCAGGCGCTTGTTCCAGCGCGCCGTCTGGCCCTTGGAAAGGTGAGCAGCCATATGTCAGGCCCTCTTTTCCAGGAAATCCAGGAAGGTGTTCTGACCGCCGTCCGTGCCGGTCTTCTGCACAACTCCCTTACCGTCGCCGGTCGGCTCGACCAGGGCGCTGGTGAGGCCGTTGAGGTGTCCGGCGGTGTTGACCGCGCGGGCGGTGGCCAGGCCCTTCTTGTGAGCCTTTTCCAGCTCCTTCTTCTCCGCCTTCTTCTCACGCTTGGCGGGCAGTTCGACGTAGCGCCGCTGGAATTCGGGGTCGAGCTTTCCGACGTGGTTTACGGCGGTCCGCAGGTCCTTTTCGAGCTGCGCCAGCGGGCGGGAGGCGAGATAGGCCCGGATTCGGGCCTCGAAGGGCTTGTCTCCGTCGAACTGGATGTTCTCCAGGTCGGCCCGGTACTCGCCGAGCAGGGCCCTGACCTCGTCGGCCATCTGCCGCAGCCGCTCGCGCTGCTGGGCGGCGTAGACGGCGGTGCCGCCGGGCTTCATCAGGTGGTCCGAGGTCCACCGGTTGCTGTTCTCGGGCATGGCAGAAGACCTCCAGGTCTCGGGGTGGGGAGGGGGAAGGGATTCGTGGGTCCGTGTCCCCGAGGGGTGCGTGCGGGGCCGGGGTGGTGCTCGGTTGGGGCGGGCGGTCCGCGCCCCGCTCGGGGCGGGTGCGGACCGCGGGCCTGCCGGCCGTGGCCGTCACCGGTCCGCGCTCACGCTCGGGGGAGCGTGGGCGCGGGCCGGGGGCGACCATGAGCGGCAGGTGCGGTGAGCGCCGGTGGGCGCTCAGGCGGGGCGGTGAGCGCGGTGGGCGCTCAGGCGCTCACCGGGACGCTCGCCCCGGCGCTCACGTTCGCGCTCGCCGGGGCGCTCGGGGTGCCCTCCTCGACCTGCTCGCGCAGGCGCTGGGCGGTCGGGCGGGAGACCGGCTCGTCGGACAGGCCCGCTGCGGTGAGCGCGTCGCGGATCTCCGTCCACTGCGGACGGCGCCCGAGCTCGGTGTAGAGGAGCCGGATCCGATCGTGGCGGCGCTCGGTGAGCGCGTCCCGCTCGCTGTTGCTTCGACCGCCCTCCGCTCGGTGAGCGTCCTCGCCCTCCACGGGGCGCTCACCTCCGTGAGCGCGTGTGGTGAGCGCCGGGCGCTCGCGCTCACCCTGAGCGTTGCCGGAGGTGAGCGCGCTCACCTCGGGGTGAGCGCCGCCCGGTTCCGGGTGAGCGTCGGCGCTCGCCTCCACCCGCTCGACGGTGTGAGCGTCCTCGGGGGTGAGCGTGTCGGCGAGCGCGGCGGGCGCGCTGCCGAGCTTGAGCGCCATCCGCTGCTCCAGCGGCGCCTTCCACCGCCACAGCAGACCGAACTCCTCGCGCAGCCGCGCTCGCAGCCAGGTCTCCTGCTGGAGGCGGGTGAGCGCCTCGTCGTAGGAGGTGATCTCCCACAGGATCATCCGGCGGCGAAGCCGGGCGGTGGGGATCGGGGCGAGGATCCAGCGCGAGCGCCGCACCGTGTCCATCCTGACCTTGCCGGTGACCGCGCCGATCTTCGTGGCGTACACGTGGGAGGCGATCTCCGAGAAGACGACCCAGAGCAGGGTGAGGGCGGCGTGCCCGATGCGGCCGGCGGCGGAGTCCGAGGCGTTCCAGTTGAGGTAGACGGTCACCGCCGTCAGTACGCGGGGCACCCAGCGGATCCAGCGCAGCTCCATCCCCATCCGGATCAGGATCAGGTTGGCGCCGGTGAACGCTGGGATCGCGACGTCGATGCCGACCGGCAGGAGCCACGGCCACTCCCAGCCCCACGCCGCGGCCTTGGCATCCAGCGCGGTGTAGGAGGAGAGCAGGCCGAGGGTGGAGACGACCGCGGCCGCCAGGACGATCCCGACGACCAGGAGCAGTTCCTGCCCGGACAGCGGCGGGACACCGCCGGCGGGCCGGGCCTCGTCCCGGGTCTTGCGGCGCTTGGCGCGGGATTCGGCCCGGATCTCCCGGCGCCGCGCCCGGCGCACGGTCCGCTGCGTCGCGGCCTCGAGGATCCGCTCGGCCTCGGCCAGGGCCAGCGCCGCGGCGGCCTGGTCGGCCGCGGCCTTCGCTTCCGCCTCCCGGGCCGTCTTCGCGTCCGTCTCGGCCTGCTCGCGCAGCCGGGCGACGTCCTTGTCGGTGGCGGCCCTCAGCTCCTCGGCGCTCTTGCGGGCGTCGTCCAGGGCGCGGTCGGCGTCGGCGCGAAGGCCGGCGGCCATCTTCTCCGCCCCGGCCCGCATCTGCGCGGCCTGCTCGTCCGCGCTCCGGCGGGTCCGCTCCGCGTCGGCACGGGCCCGCTCCAGGAGCTCCTCGGCGTCCTTGGCCGCGCGCGTACGGGCGTCGGCGGCGGTGCGCTCGGCCTCGGCCATGAGCTTGGTGCGCTTGTCCGTCGCGTCGGCGAGGACCTGCGCTGCTTCCCGGCCGGCCTCCGTACGGACCTGCTCGGCGTCGGCAGCCGCCGACGTCAAGGCGTCCTGCGCCCGGCGGTTCGCGTCAGCCAGGACCTCCTCCGCCTTCCCGGCCGCCGCCGTGGTGAGGGCGTCGGCCTCGCTGCGCGCGTCGGCGAGCAGCTGCTCGGCGGCCGACTCGGCGTCGGTCGCGGCCTCCTGGCGGATCCGGTCGGCGGCCTCCGCTGCGGTGGCCAGAGCCTCGTCTGCCTTGCCGGTCGCTTCGGTGGTGAGGGCCTCGGCCTTGTCCCGGGCGTCGGCGAGCAGCTGCTCCGCCGTGGTCTCCGCGGCCGTGCGGGCCTGGTCGGCAGCGGTGGCGGCGGCGGCCAGGAGGCGGGCCTTCTCGGCGGTGGCCTCCTCGGTGAGGGTGGCCGCCTCCGTGCGGGCGTTGTCCAGCAGTTCGGCGGCGCGGGTCTCGCCCGCGGCGACGATCCGGGCGGCGTCGGCGGCGCCCTGGGCGCGGAGGTCGGCGGCGCGGTCGGCGGCGTCGGCCAGGACCGGGTCGGCCTCCTCGTGGACCGGGGGCACGGCGGTCTCGGCGGCCTGGGTGCCGGCCTGGCTCGGGACGGTGGCCGCGGGGGGCTGCGGCCGGGCGGGGGTGCGGGGCTGCCGCTTGGGCTGGGCCCGGCGGCGGGCGTTGGTCTTGGTGGCCACGGGGGGATGTCCTCTCGTACGTTCCGGCGCCTCCGTGAAGAGGGGCACCGCGGGGCAGCGTCGGTCGGTAGGGTCAGGACCAGGTCCTCCGAGGCCCCGGCAGCTTCAATGCCGGGGGCTCGGGGGACCGCTGTGCTGCGGGGCTGGTGGGTCAGTCGCTGGCGGGTAGCTCCGGGCGGCGGTTGGCCGTCTCGTGCTGCTGGGTGAGCCAGGCCATCGCGGCCGCCGTCATCTCGTCCGCCGCGCCCGCGGTGTTCAGCGGGGCGGTGTCGATGTCACGCATCGCGTCGGCCGGCGGCAGCAGCCGCATGTACTCGCTCTGCGCGTCGTTGACGAAGCCGCCCTGCACCGGCAGCAGGGCGTAGCGGACGCCGCCGGAGACGTAGGTGTTGACCCGGCTGATCCGGCAGACGAACGTGTGGTTCGGCTCGCCGCGCCAGAACCGCTCCGGGTCGCGGTAGAGCACGAAGTCGTCGCGCTGGAACGAAACGGCCTTGCCCTTGGCGGTCGCGGGCTCGGAGAAGGCGTGCATACGGGCTCCCTGGTTCAGTGGTCCGGACTGTCCGGCTCCCAGTCACCGCCCGACCCGGCCCGCCGGGATTCGGCGGGCCGGTGCGGGCGGATCAGGCAGCCGTTAGGCCGACCACGCGGTGCCGTTGGCCAGGGACGCCGCCGCGCGGTAGACGGCCGCGCTGGTCTTCCCGCTGCGCGTCGTGCCGCCGATGCGCGGGTGGGCGTCCCTGAGGAGGGGGAGCGCGGTGTCCACGGCGCCGGTGGGCCGGTGCGGGGCGACGATCCGGCCGTCGGGGAGCAGCTCGCCGGTGTCGTCGAAGACCACCAGGGCGTTGCAGAGAAGGCTCCAGCCCTGTTCCGGGTGGGCGGCCACGACCTTCGCGGCCTCGCGGTCCGTGCTGTCGGCCGTCGGGCACGCGGGGCTGTGGGTGCAGAGCGATTCCGGCAGCCGGGTGGTGGCGGCGGCCGTCGCAGTGTCGGTGCTGGTACGCATGGGCTCTCCTGCGGGGATGCGGGCCCGAGACTCTCCCGGGCGGGAGGCGTGCGAAAGGCCGGCTGCCCGTGGGGCGACCGGCCTGGTGGAGCAGCGCGGTGCGGGAGCGGAGTTGGGTTTCCGTCCCGCACCGCGGTCAGTCGTCCGGGGCCTCAGCCGTGCAGGCGCCGGCCGAGGTCGTGGTCCTGGTTCGTGCGGCGCAGGTTGTCCTCCAGGCGCTTCTGGTCGGCCTCGCTCATGCCGCCGACCCCTTCTTCTTGTTGCTCCGGGCCCGGTTGCGGGCGGCGCGGCGCTTCATCGCCCGCCGCTCGTCCTCGGACAGGCCGCCCCAGACGCCGGAGTCCTGGCCGGACTCCAGCGCCCACTGCAGGCACTGCTCCATGACCGGGCACCGGCGGCAGACCGCCTTGGCCTCCTCGATCTGCAGGAGCGCCGGGCCGGTGTTGCCGATGGGGAAGAACAGCTCCGGGTCTTCCTCGCGGCAGACCGCGTTGTGTCGCCAGTCCATGCGGATCACTTCCCCTGCCGGACGCGGCGCAGGGCCTCGTCCATGTCCGTGTCGGAGTCGCCGTTGTTCCGTGCGATGCTGGTACGCATCAGGTCTCCAAGCGGGTCCTGGACAGCCCCGGGGGTCTCAAGTCGCCGGGGCTGTCGCGCTGTTCAGGCTGTTCGTACGAGCAGCCGCGGCCCCGGCCTCCCCGATCGCTCGGGATGGCCGGGGCCGCGGTCGTTCGTGCGGGGGTTGGTCAGCTCGCCAGCCGCTGGACGGTCAGGTGGTCCGTCGGCACGCTTCGGGCTTCGGCCGGGGTGTCACCTGCGGGGACCGCCCGACGGGCCTTGTCCGCGTCGGCCACGCGGGGAAGCACCGCCTGCCAGTCGGCCTTGCGGCCAGCGGCCGTGCGCTCGGCGCGGGCCTGCAGCGCCCAATTGGTCTGGGGGCTGAAGGGCTTGGGCAGCACCGTGGTGGCGGTGCGGCTGGACGCCTCGGTGATGGCGTCGGTCAGGGCCTGGCGCCACTGGGGGATCGTGAGGTCCCAGTCGATGCGGCGGTTGCTGCCCCGGCAGTGGATCGCGTCGGCGATGTGGGCCTTGCCGGTGTGGTGCGGGACGACCTTCTGAACGCGGCTGTTCATGCCGGTGATCGGCACCCAGGTACCGCAGTCCTTGCAGACCAGGGTGGCCTGGAGCGGGTCGAGCAGGTCGATGTGCGAGGGCGGGAGCTTGGAGAGCTTGAGGGCGGGGCGGGTGCTGACCCGCTTCGTCCGGGTCCGGCGAGGGCGTTCCTTGGCGGTGGGCATCGCGGCGGGAAGGGCCATGGGGGATCTCCTCATGTGTGAAGGAAGGGGAGAGGTGCGTCGCGGTGCTCTCTCCGCCCACCAGGCCGAGCGGGTGACCCCGGCGTCCTGACGGACGGACAGCGCATAGCGCTGCGACGTGCAGTAAGTAGTCGAGAACCCGGAGGATTTGATGGTGCCATCAACCCCGGCCCCCTCTTGCGAGGTGGACGACTCTTACGGTCTTGCGGGTGTCACTCGGTGTTCCCGGAGGACCACCGCCTTACGTACATCAGGTTGCATCAGGTACCCTCATGTGTCAAGCGGTATAGTGAGGCAACCAGATGAACCTGAAGGAGGCGAAGGCACATGTCCGGGCCGCCCCGAGCCGATAACCGGCCGCCGTACGCGCGCATCGCGGGCCACTACCGCGACCGGATCAGCTCCGGGGACCTCGCACCCGGCGATCTCCTGCCCAGCATCAAGACGCTGGCCACCGAGTGGAACGTCAGCACCGCTACCGCGGACCGTGCGATGCGGCTGCTGCGCGAGGAGAAGCTCGTACAGGGCATCCCCGGCGTGGGCACAGAGGTGATGGCCCGCCCCATCTCGCTGTCCTCCGGATCGGAGCGTCACGACCGCAGCAGCAAGACCCAGTCCTCTTGGGGCGTCGGCGAGAAATCGTCCGGCCACACCGCCGGCATAGTCGAAGCTCCAGAGGACGTTGCGCACGCGCTTGGCATTTCGCCTGGTGACGACGTGATTCGCCGCAGCCGTGTCTACCGGGACGATCACGGCATCGTCTCCCACTCCACGTCCTGGATCCCCGCCGAGTTCGCTCGGGTGCTGCCGGAACTCGCGCGCAGCGCGCGACTCAAGGGCGGGCTGTCGCTCGACTTGATCGCTCGGGCCACCGGACGCCAGGTTGCTAAGCGGATCGACGAGGAGTCGGCGCGCATCGCCACCGCCGACGACCTCAGGCTCTTGGAGCTGGAGGCCGGCACCACCGCAGCGATCCTGGTCCTAACCGCCCGCTTTATGGACGCCGATGGCGAGGTGCTGGAGTACGGCGTGGACCTGGGCGCCCCGGGCCGCACGCGCAGGACGACCTCGGAGGTCCTGCGTTGACCGCACGCCTCTCCGAAGCCCTGTCCGGTCGGCCAGATCCCGCGCCGCGGGCGATCCTTCTGTCTGGTCTGCAGGGATCCGGCAAAACAACCCTCGCCCGAGCTCTGGAGCAGGCCGGGTTCCGGCGCCTCTGTCCGGACGAGGAGATGTTCCGCCGGTACGGCCACTACGGCAGGGATTTCCCCCGGGGCGAGTTCAAGGTCCGGGAGGCCCCCGTGCTCAAGGACATCGCTCTTGAGCTCGAGGAGCTCCTGGGGGCCGGACACGACGTCGTGGTCGACCACGGCTTCTGGACTCACGAAGAGCGGTCCCACTGGGCCGCCACGGTGATGGGGGCCGGCGGCGTGCCTGTCCTCATCTACCTGCCGGTGCCGCACGAGGTGCGCTGGGACCGGATCCGGCAGCGAAACGAGCAGTCGCTGGTCGACGCCAACAGCATCGAGTTCAGCGAGGAAGACCTGCTTCGGCATGCGGGCCGCTTCGTCCCACCGGCCGACGACGAGCCGCACATCGTGTACGACGGTCACCCGGAGCACGTGCTGGCGAAGCTCCGCCGTGCGCGTCCTTCCACGCATGAGGGCCCGCATTGACTCCCGCCTCCCTGCAATCGAATGTGCGAACTTGTCGATCACCAGGGTGGGATGAGGGAGCATGACCACACGAGGTCCGGCGGCGGACCGGTCCTGGACCAATCCCGGACAAGAAGCGGACCGCTAGCGGACCAGGGCCCTTGCTCTGCTGACTCGGCGTCGCTTGCGACTGACACTGAGGGCGCAGAGCACGATTTCGTGACTCGGGGAGGACCGGTGGCAGGCAGCGCCAGTCAGGGGGATCCGCGGACGAGACTGGAGTACCTGCTGCGGCAGCAGCCGCGCACGTACGATGAGATCGTCCGGGACTTCGGGCAGCTCGCTACGAGGCTCGGGGAGAACGTCACCCTGAGCACCCGGCACTTACGCCGGCTAGCCAGTGGTGAGCGGGCCAGTACCACCCCTGTCATGCGCCGTGTTCTGCAAAGCATGTTCGGCATGCCGCTGGAAGAACTCCTCGCCCCCTGGGTGGGGTCCTTACCGGCGGTCGACGAACCGACCGGGCTGATCCTGGCGACAGGAGGGCCCACTGCGGACAGGGAGCTGATCGAGATGGCTGCACGGCGAGCCAAAAGCTTCGCTTTCACGGCGGGGCAGACCGACCTCACGGCCGACGTGATGGAGCAGGTCCACGCGGATGTCCAGAATCTGGCGATGGACTATCCGCAGCGGCCGCTGTCGGAGCTGTTGCCGGACCTCATCACGACCCAGGACACGATCTACACGCTGCTGGAGCAGCAGCGTCGCCCCGCGCAGGCACGCCAGCTGTACTTCCTCGCCGGGGTGACGGGCGGCTTGCTTGCCAAGGCGAGCCACGACTTGGCGGACCCGCACGCGGCACTCACCCAGGCCCGTACCGCGTTCGTGTGCGCGGACCAGGCGGACCACAACGGGCTTCGGGCCTGGATCCGCGGAGTCCAGTCGCTGGTGTCTTACTGGGCCGGTCGGACCAGGGAGTCGGTCCGCTACGCCCAGTCCGGCGCCGAGTTCGCGGCGGTCAACTCGTCGAGCGTCTGGCTGCCCATGAACGAGGCCCGTGCCCATGCTGCGCTCGGCAACGCGAATGCGGCCCGCGCCGCGATCGAACGCGCGGAGCGCGCCTGGGACCTTGTCCAGGAGGACGAGGTCGACGAGCTCGGCGGCCTCTGCCTATTCGGCAGGACCCGGCAGATCTACTACGCGGCCGAGGCCCTCTCCTGGCTGCCTTCTCAGAGCAGCGTCGCGAACGACTATGCGACCCGCGCCGTCGCGGCCTACGAGGACACCAGTTCGCCCGAGTGGGCTTTCGGTGACCAGGCCGGAGCACGCAGCGCGCTGGCTATCACGCGCATCCAGATGGGCGAGCTGGAAGGCGCGACCGAGGCCGTGGCGCCGGTCCTCGACCTCGCTCCCGAGCAGCGCATCAACGGGATCGTGAACGCGACCCAGCGCGTACACCGCGCTCTGCGCGATTCCCCGCTCGGAGAGGACGCGTCGGGGCTGCAAGAACAGATCGAGGCGTTCACCCGTACCCCGCTCAAGTCGCTGCCTCGCTAGGAGCCCCCCGTTGACGTATCCGATCCACCTCGTTGGCGACCAGGTCGCGCTCAGGGAGTTCGCTCCCGGAGACGTCGACGACGTCCTGGCCATCATCGGCGACGACCAGGTCACCCAATGGCTGTCCTTCGACAGCCGCTCACGGGCCGAAGCCGTCGCCATGGTCGAAGGCGCAGTCGCCCGCGCGCAGGAGCAACCCCGCACCGAGTACTACCTTGCTGTGACGCCCAAGGGCGAAGACCGCGTCGTCGGCTTCGCCCGCATCGCGTTCGCCGGCACCCAGGCAGGCAAGTTGGGCTATGCGATTGCCGCCCAGGAGTGGGGCCGCGGGTTCGCCACGGATGCAGCCCGATGCCTGACCTCCTACGCCTTCGCTGAGCTCGGGCTGCACCGCGTCAGCGCCGCCATCGGCCCGTCGAACCTGGCCTCGATCGCCCTTGTCGAGCGCCTCGGATTCCAGCGAGAGGGCGTGCTCCGCGACCACGTGCACACCAACGGAGGCTGGCGAGACAGCGTGCTGTACTCGGTGTTGGAGAGCGAGTGGCGTCCGTAACCACCGCCATGGCGCTGTCTGAACTCACCCACTCGCCTGAACCTCTACGGCGCTGCACCAACGGCCCGAAATCCGTGCCGCGTTTGGGGCACCAAGTGGTTCTACCTGCGCGTTCTCAAGCCAGGAACGGAACAGTCGTCGGGGAAGGGCAGGGAGGAACAGGCGTCTCGCGCGACAACACCCTCGTTCTCAGTACCGTAGATCACCGAGGCCGTGTATCTTTTCAGGAAAGGTTTTCTAGGGTGGGGGTTTGTGATGTCGGATCCGCTGAGGCGAATTGACGCCCTGGTGGAGGAGGACACCCTCCCCTCACCCCGGGTCCGGCAGCAGCTGCGGCTTGCCGCCGGCCTCACGCAGGCCGAAGTCGCGGATGCCATCGGTGTCCAACGCGTCGCCGTCGCGCGGTGGGAGGCGGGACTCACCCAGCCTCACCGCGGCAACCGCCTGAAGTACGCCCACCTCCTCCGCCGGCTGGCCGAGAAGCACCCGGATGCCGCTGTCGAGGGGGCTTCCGATGAGGAGTGACCTCAAGGTTCAGGCCGATTTCGGGGTCGCCGACGCCGCCTTCGGTATCGAGGGGGTCGGGATGACCTAACGGCCATCGGCCGCGCGCGCCGATAGGTGGAGTGGCATCCACTGGCCCCGCGCGGCCCATCTCGCCGACCATCAGGTCGGCCGCCCAGTCCCCGGTTGGCCCCGGTTCTGGGCTCCAGCTCATCGAGCTGGTTCTTCTCCTGTACCACCCCGCCTTGGCAGGCGGGTCACTGGTCCGCTTGGCAGCGGGCCACCCGGCACGGCAGGTGCCCCTTTGGCAGGGGGCCCTCTGTCGAGCCACCGCTTCATCCCGGGCTTCGGCGGCTTTGGCAAACCGTCGGGCTCGGGGCTCCGCGTCGGCGCCCATCCACTCGGTGGTTGGGCGGTGGTGTCTCCATACAGAGCGTCGGCCGTGGTCGGGTCCCTTGGCAGGGGCCTGGTCGCGGTCGGGGCGATCCATATGAAGGTTGGTGTCCCCGTAATAGTGCACGACTTCGCCTCTCCTTGTCAGCTCGACCTTGTCCGATTCGACCTGATTCGAGCTCCCCGCGCTTCCCGCGTGACGGGATCAGCTGCCCCTGTTTGCACTGTTCACGGCATTAATCACGAAGATTCTTGGCGCCGGAGTGTCACACCGACCCCGGTCCGTGACACCTATACCGAGAGGGGGGCCCATGTCTTCCTGACGGCGCCCTCGGCCGTGGTGCTCCACAGCTCCGTCCCGCAGTGCGGGACGCGTTCGCAGATTCTGCCCGCCGGGCGGGAGGGAATCGGCTTCTCGCCGCTTCCCGGACTCTGTCCACAGGCTGCCTGCGCCAGGCTGCCGAAATGATCTCTTTCTCGTCCGTCCGGGTGGGCCGGTGAGCGCCGTGGCGGCGCCGGCCGCCGTGCTGATTCCTGCTTCGCGCCGTGCCGTCGATGACACCGACGCGGTCTCCGTGCTGCCCGGGCTGTTCGTGGCCGAGGCGTCGCAGTGGCTGTCGACGTCGTCGGGCCGGATCGCGCTGGACGGCTACTCGTGGATGCAGGCGGTCCACTGGGTCGCCGGGTCCGGGCTCTACGAGCCGCGGCGGCACCGGTCGCACGGGCCGCGCAGCTTCGGGCCGACGACCGTGCGCGTCGCCCAGGAGCTCGCACAGCTCTTCCCGTGCCGTCCGGGGATCGAGTACCTGGTGCGCCGGACCGGGCTGTCGGAGCGGACGGTACAAAACCACCTGCAGATCCTGCGGGAGACGGGGCTGCTCGCCTACATCGTCAAGGGCACCCGGGTGGCCGGCGGTCCGGCGCAGGCCAGCGAGTTCGCGCGGATGATCCCGACCGAGTTCGATGCCGCGCTGGGGATCCGCACGGTGCAGCGCGATGAGGACGCTCCGGCGTACACGCGGGCGGTGTCCGGGATCGCGGAGGCCGGCCGGGAGCTGATGGCGAAGCTGGCGAAGAAGGCGGCCCGGAAGGTGCGCAAGCCGCGCTCGAAGACGTCGTCGAAGGCCCCGGCGAAGGCCTCGGTGAGGGGTGCTGAGCAGGGGGGTGTGACGGCTGTTTCAGGTGAGGCCCGTTGCACCCCAATGCAGGTTGGTACCTCAGCGTCTTCTACTGCGGGTACTACTTCCCTCCCCTCTGAGAGCAAGCTCGCAAGCGGGCAGAGCAAGTCCCCCACCCCGAAGAAGGTCAAGCGCGGCCGCCGGAAGCTCAACAGCGTCGGGCGCCGTTTCCAGCTGGCCTCGGAGCTGATCCGCCAGGTGCCGTGGATGGGCCGAGCCTCGGTGCCCCGGATCGCCTGGATCCTCAAGGAGGTCTCGGACGCCGGCTGGACTGCCGACCAGGTGATCGCGTTCCTCGACCTGGGCGACGCCCCGGGCACCGTCCACCGCCCGTCGGGGTTCCTCGCCGGACGGCTGAAGGGGGCGGTCGCGCTGTGGCCGACCGAGGAGGGCCGCGAGCGCGCCGTCCAGGCGTACCGGGACTCCCGCCGCGCGGAGAAGGCCCGCCACCAGGAGTGGGAGGGCGACTGGACGCCGCCGCGCAGTGAGTCCGTCCGCCGCCTGGTCGCCGACGCGTTCGCCCCCCAGCAGCCGCAGTACGACCTCCCGGACGGCCACCAGGACGCGGGCGAGACCGGCCCCGATATGCCCGGCGAGGAAGAGCTCAAAGAGTTCCGGGCCGTGGCCTGGCAGGAGTTCATGCTCGGCAGGCCCGACCAGGTCATCACGACGCTCGACACCCTCGGCCCGGCCGCCGCTGAGCAGATCTACGGCCCCGAGCTGGTGCAGCGCGTACGCAAGCTGATCAGCGGCACCTCTCTGATGACCGTCGGACGCCGGTAGGAGGCCATGATGACCGAGACCCTGAACCCCACCACCAACAGCAGCAGCGAGCAGCCGGCCCCGGAGCTGTCCGGCGTCGACCTGGCCCGAGTCGCGCTGCACCAGGCGCGCGAGGCCGCCAAGGCCCGCGGCGAGGGCGGCACCCGCAAGGCAAAGCGCCGGACCAGCACGACGGTGCGGCGCGACGGCCGGGAGCCGACCGGGTTCGCCGCCGTACTCCAGGGCCTGATGGCCGACCGGGCCTGGGACATCCCGGCCGCCGGCGGAAGCATCCTGGACCAGTGGCCCAACATCGCGGCCGCGCTCTCCCCGAAGCTGGCCGCGCACGTGACGGCGGTCGCCTTCCACGCGGAGACCGGCCAGCTGGACCTGCGCCCGGACTCGCCCGCGTACGCAACGCAGCTGCGCCTGATCGGCTCCCGCATCGTCGCCGCGGCGAACGACGCGGCCGGCACCCAGGCGGTCCGCACCCTCCGGGTCCTGGCCGTGGGCAGCGCGACGGCCCCGGCACCTCGTGAGGCGGTCGCGGCTCCGACGGCGGCGGCCGCGGCCGAGGCCCCGGTGAAGACCCGCGACATGGCCACGCCAGGGTTCCACCGCGCGCTCGCCGCCCACCAGGCCGTCCCGCGCATCCAGCACGTCAGCTCGGGCGACACCCAGGCGATCGAGCGGCAGAACCAGGCAATGCGCGAACTCAGCCGCCGCGCGTTCCCCGAGCCCGCCGTCGTTCCGGACGATGCTCCGGCCCCGATCGAAGCCGGTCCTTGAGGTGCACCCGCATCTCCTCCTGCGCCCAGGGCGCAGAGCGCTGGGAGGGGAAGCAGATGCACTCCATCAGGTAGCCGACCTGGCCCACCGGGTCCTCGGGGTGCTCGGTGAACGCCCGGGCCACCTGCTGGAAGAGGACCAGCGCCTCCTTCTGGTCCGCCTTGTCGTACTCCGACGGCCCGACGTAGTGGACGCTGTCGTGCTCGATGACGTGAAAGCTCACGCGACCTTCTCCTCCGTAGTCGTCCCCGCGGCCGCGAGGAGCTTCATGTGCCACTCACCCACCGACCGGCACATCCGGTCGACGGCCTCGAACTGCTCCAGGGGCAACGCCGCAACCACATCGGCCGGTTCGTACCCCAACGGCTTCTCCAGGGCCTTCGAGACCCGCAGGAACGCCTGCAGGAGCTGCTCCTGCTCGGAGGCCGGCTCCTCGTACTCGTTCCGCTCCCACTGCCGCTCCTGCACCCGCGCTTTACGCAGCCCGGCGGACACGGTCTCCAGTACCTCCAGCCCCCCCTCCTGAACCAGGGCCTGGACGAACCTCTCTTGCTGCGCAGGATCCTCGGCGATGGCCTGCGCGACCGCACCCAACGCCGCATCGAGGTCCACGGCCGACGCCGCCGGCCCCTTCCCCTCCTCTGCCTGCGAGGCTGCACCGACTCCCAATCCGACCGCCTTGCGGTAGTCCTCCTCATCGAGGCAGGCGAGCCCCATCCGCTCCGCCGCACCCAGCCGGTTCAACAGCACATCGACCCTGTAGCTGCGATCCGCGTCATTGACGACGCATGCGGCTTTGAGCGTCTCCCACGTGACATGCACGGACGACGTGGCGAGCCGGCTCCGGAGCGGCTGCCCAGCCGTTTTGGTTACCCGCAAGTAGCGTACGAGCGTGTCAGTCGAGTACTTCAGCTCGTTGGCGAGCGGCGCCAGGGCGTCAGCTGCGCACTGGTCGGACTCCTCCGTGATCTCGGCGCACACGTCGCCGAGTTCGAACTTCGCGGCGATCTGGCTACGGCCGGAGGCGAGGTCCTGGGCCGCGGCCGCTTTCGCGCGTTTGAGCTGGTCGGGCCTGAAGGGGGCCCGCTCGCCGGCACCGGGCTCGACCCAAAGGTTGGTGGTCATGCCGCCGATGGTCCGCCCCGCTACTGACAGCCAAAGGGCGGTAGAACGTTCACTCAGGGCATATCTATCTCAAGCTTCACCAATAAGGAGTAAAAGTAACAAATATCCTTATGTCATTTCAACTGCTCTCCACTCGTTGGGAATGGGAGGGCCCCCGCGGCCGAGTCGCAGCTGCGTGGACAGAAGCCGTTCTGGTTACACCGCGAGCCGTACTCCAGCGCCTGGCAGGCCCGCCGATCGGATGTGCGCCAGCGGCGACGCGCTCACGGGGCTCGGCGGCAGCCGTCAGCTCGACGCCGGGTTGTGCTGCGGGGGCCGACTCCAGTCGGGGGCGACCCAGGCCCAGCCCTCGGGGCTGAGGGACAGAAGTTGCTCGGCGTAGGGGAACCGGTGCAGGACGTGCCCGTCCCTCGTGGGGAGCACCATATTGAGGCACAGGGACGGGCCGAGAAGGCCACCGAGGCTCGGATCCGCGGCCGAAAGCCACGACAGATCGCCGATGTCATCGCCGACAGTGGACCGGGCTGTGCGCCGCGGGGCTGAGTCCCGAAAAGGCTAACGCGGCCATCCAGCATCCGAGCGTCGATTTCCCCCCGGGTGTCGCAACCGCCGCATGGTGGAGCGCGGTGCGGGCGCCCGTCGTCCAGCCGATCTCGCCCTAACAGGGGCGGCAGTTGACCAGGAAGCCCAGGCGAGCCAGCTCCTGAGCGAGGAAAACCAGCAGAACCGATCAATGTCGCTTCGAGGACGTGGAGATAGCGGCGATGGCCACGGTTGCGGTGGTGAAGACGACCGTGATGCCCGCGGCTGCCGCGGTCAGCGGTGCGGCGAGCGAAGGGTGCACAGCGGTCAGGTACACCAGGCCGGCTCCGAGGAGCAGGAGGACCAAGACGAAGACCAGGATCAGGAAGGCCCACACCAGCGAGGGCCGCCTGGGAGCAGCATCAGGCGTCTGGGCCCGTTCCGCGGGGGTGTGCTGCTGTCCGGGGGATGGGGCGGGAAGCGTCATGGTGGATCTTCCGGTTTCGGGCATGCGTGATCGCATGCGATGAGTGGGTGTGCGGCTGCAGCAGGGGGATGTCGCCTGTGCGGCTCGTCCGCGGGGTGCCGCAGTTACGGGCCGCCGGAGGATGGGGCGAGGCGCAGGGGCGTGTCGGCGGCGCAGGTCGGCCAGCGGCGGCCGGGGAGGGCGGCCACGGTCCGGTCTGGGTGGTCCTGGCTCAACAGGGGGAGTCGGGACCACCCAGGTGTGGGGCCGGGGTGTCAGCGTGTGGCGAGGTCTCGCGGGAAGCCTGAGAGGAAGGCGCCGCGGGCGTTGTCCCAGGGGATTTCGCTGGCGAAGGCTTCGGCCAGGGCGGTCTCGGTGTGCACGGGCTTCGGGAGGTGCTCGTCGAGCGTGAAGCCGAGCATCTGGGCGAAGGCCCGCCACACACGGGCGTCGGGGGTCAGCCCGACTGCCGCATGGTGGGCGGCAAGGAGATGGGCTGCGAGGGGGTCGCCCGCACCGGCCGCGAAGCGCCACCAGTACAGGGCGCTGTCCCGCTTGCCGAGGGTGTAGAGGAGGCAGGCGTAGGTCCGCGCGCCGGCCTGGTCGAAGGTGTCCTGGAAGTCGGCCAGCCGCTCCACGTCCTCGGAGCGCAGGACCACCTCGCACAGGGCGCGCACGTGCGCCAGTACGGCGGCCGGGGCCACTGAGGGGTCTGGCACGATCATCGGGGTCGGCCGCCGGCGGACCGTCCGGCGGGGCCGGGGCCGTACGGAGGTCTGGCCGCGGGTATGCGCGGGCGGGGTCTGTGCGGGCGCGGAGACCTGCAGCCGCGGGGCGGGCGCGTCGGCGTGTGCCGACGCGCCGTCCTCGGCCGGCTGGGCGTGGCATACCCGCGGGGGCCGCTGGGCTTCTTCGCGGATTCGGACCGCCAGGCGGTGCAGGAGTCCTCCGGGTTCGCGTTCGTCGTAGTGGCCGTGGAGAGCCTGCGCGTCGGCTCGCAGCATCTCTTCCAACATCAGGAGTCCCCTTTCCCCGCCTCAGGGAGGTTCATGAGGTCCCGCAGCTTCGCCAAGCCGAGGGACACGTTCGTCTTCGCGGCGCCTGGAGTGATGTCCAGGTACTGCGCGACGTCGTCGTACGCCAGGCCCGCCATGTGCCGAAGCCGCACGCAGTTGGCCTGCAGGAATGCTGTTGCCTCCAGCTGGTCCATGGCCGCGTCCAGCAAGTCGTACTGGCCCATCTCCATCAGGTCGTCGGCCGTGGGAGGGTCCGACCGGGCGGCCTCTTCGCGGCGGGCCTCGCGGGCCCGGCGCCGGTAGAAATCGGTCAGCGAGTTCTTCAGCATCCTGTAGGCCATGGCCCGCGGGTTGGAGTGCGCCAAAATGCGATCCCACTTGCGGTACATCTGGTAGGCGGCCTCCATGACCGCGTCCTCGGCGTCTTGGACGTTGCGCAGCCGGGAGTAGGCGATGCGGAGGAAGTCGCCCTCGTACTGGGCGAGGAAAGCCTCGAAGGAGGCCGGAAAGGCCACCGGGTCGGGCTTCGTCAGCTCGTTCTCCCACGACGAATCGGTCACCGTTCCCCCTCCAGATCGTTCGGCGACCCCGCGGCCGCGTCGTGGAATCCGGCTCCGCCATCGGGGCGCCGGTAGTTGGTCCGCCGTGCGGTGGCGCGCGGCGCGGTAGTCGGACGTACTGCCCTGGCCTGCGAGGCGGTGCGTGCTATCGGGCGCGCGTCGGCGCCCGTGCTCGCGGCGGTCATCCGGTAGGCGCTCGCCTGTGCGAGCGTGTACCGGGCCAACTGGTGCCCCACGGACCCTCCTTACGTGTGCTGTCGGGCCTCGGGCGCGTCTTCGCGACCCGAGCGGGAGACACTCTGCGTGCCCCCACAACCACACACCGACACGGACATGCGCTCGGGTTAACCGCAGGACAACCGTTCTCGCCGAATCGCAAGGCTCGCAATCGCGGCGACGCCCTCACCAGCAACAACCCCGACACGCCGTGATGCACATCACAGAGTGCGCGGGTTTCAGCGCCACAGCGCGCCACCCGGCGCACAGGGGGCGCACATAACCAGACCAAGGGCAAAGCCCATCGCACACCCTCGGCTGGTCCAGGTCGGGTGGGCGGCGGGATCGGACGGCCGGCGGGTGGATGGGCCAGCCAGGCTGGCTCGCCCCCTCATCTCGAGGGTGGCGAACGCGTTGGTCGCGGTCGCTCCTAAGGGCTGTCCCGTAAATGATCTCCGAGTCGTCTCAGGCATGGTCGGCTGCGGTGCGGCCCGCTGGTCTATCCGACGAGGGCGAGGTTGTGCATGCGGGCGATGCCGAGCATGGCCTGGTGGACGCCGTCGCCTTTGAGGCGGCAGTCGCGGAGGATCTTCCAGGTCTTCATACGGGCGAAGACGTGCTCGACCCGGGCGCGGACGTGCTTGTGGGACCTATTGTGGTCCTCTTTCCAGTCCGGGAGTTCGGTCTGGCCGCGCTGCCGACGGTGCGGGATGACCAATCCGGTGCCCGGGTAGCCGCCGTCGGCGATCGTGGTGGTCTTCCCGACGGCGGCTTTGGCGCCGGATTCCTCCCATGCCTTGCAGTCGTTGCGGTTCCCGGCGAGCGGCTGGCCGACCACGACGACCAGGCGGGTGTCGGCGTCGATCACGATCTGGTGGTTGGTGGAGTACCGGTAGTTCTTCGACCGCTCGGCGATGGTGTGGTCGCGGGTGGGGACCAGGGTGCCGTCGACGATGAGCACGGTGTCCTTGGCGAACCGTTTGCGGGGCTGGAGCGCGAGCATCGGCCCGAGGTGGTCGATGATCCGGTCCGCCGCCGACTTCGACACCCCGAACAGCGGAGCGAGTTGCCGCATTGTGAGGTTCGTTCGCCAGTAGGCCGCGACCAGCAGGGCACGATCCCCCAGCGGAAGGCTCCACGGCCGGCCCTTGCGGACCGCGTCCGCACCCTGGCGCCGCAGAACCGTTACCAGCTTCCCGAAAGCGCGAGGGCTCAGCCCGGAGAACGGGGCTATCCAGGAAGCTTCCGACGCCGTGATCACACCAGCCATACCAAGATCGTTTCATGGCGTGGCTGGCGGCTCGGCCCACCTCTCAGCTGCCGCTCAGCGGAGACTCCCACGTGGGGTCGTGTCGGGATCTCCTCGTGAGGTGGGCCAGGAGGTGCTCCGCCGCGATGGAGGCAGTGTCTTGCGGCGCGCCGACTGCGGTCAGGGCGGCGATAAGCCTTGCTGATGCTGTTTCCGGCACGTCCGGGTCGGTGAGGAGGGGAAGCAGCAGCAGGAAGCGGGTGGCCGTGTCCTGGACGCCTTCGTCCGCAAGCGACGGACTGTCAGCGATCCGGATCAGTTCGTGCCATATCAACCCAGTGCCCGAGAAATCTCCGTCCCAGCTGGCGATCTGCTCGGCGTAGCTTCTGCCTGGATGGGTGAGGAGGTAGTCGGTGCCGTAATCGCCATCCAGGTTGCGGCAGATCACCACGGCTCCGGGGCCGTCTTCTGCCGGCACCCTGAACGCTGGCCAGCGCCCAGGATCGAAGAGGACCTCGGACAGGGCATCGACATCGGCGCCGTCCTCGCCGAACCACTCTGGAACCGGGCGCTCGGGACACCCCCCGTCGCTGCACATCGACAGGAGGTAGTTCGACCAGAAGCCCGGGTGGACCAGCAGTGACTCGCCCGGCACCAACGGGCCGACGTCGTATCCCTTGATCAGCACCCCTCGATCCCATCCCGCCCATCCGCGGCAGGCCCGGACGGCCCCGCCGAAAGCCCCAGTCGGTCTTCGCCGACCGAGGCTACGACCACGACCTCTACCGCGACCAGGTACGGGCCCGCCGGATCCTCCCCGTCATCGCCCGGCGCGGCACACCCCACGGCAGCGGCCTGGGCGTCTACCGATGGGTGGTCGAACGCACCTTCGCCTGGCTCCACGGCTTCAAACGACTCCGCGTCCGCTGCGAACGACGGGCCGACATCCACGAAGCCTTCCTCAAGCTCGCCTGCTGCCTGATCACCCATCGCCAGATCAACTCATTGTGTTAGGAGTTCTAAGGCGAGACCGACTGGTTGCGCTGTGGCCTGGTGGCATGCGGCGCGTACTGGGCGTACGTGCGCGGTCCGAGCTGCGGGCCCGGATCCTGCACTGCGCACCCGCGGCCACGCCGCTTGCGGTGAGCTCCTGGGTCTGGCGGGTATGCGCCAATGGCCGACACGCCATCAACTTCGACAGATCAAGCCGTCTGCAGAACCCTTCGACGGGTGCGGTATCGCCGAGATCCGAAGCAAGATGCTGGTGAGAGCCATATTGGGGGATGAAACAAGAAGCGCCCCGAACTGCGCTATGTGGCCGAAACGCGCCTTGCTGCCGGATTCACGTCGAAAGCCCTTGGGTCAGATCGGAGAGCTGAGTTACGTTCATGAAACACGCGCCGGGCTGGCCCTGATCAGGTCAACGTGTCGCGTGACCAAGGCCATTCGCACGGGGGGCGGAGCCAGGCGCGGTTTGTGGGCCGAGAGTGTCCAAGCCGACGGCTCCACGAACAGGCACCTGATTCCGCACCCCTTTGTGCATGACACGAAGGAAGAATACGTGAATCGGAACACGTTGCGCATCAGCGGCGTCGCTGTACTTGCGGCACTGGCTCTGGGGCTCGGCGGCACCGCTGCACAGGCCAGCAGTGCGGCGCCCGCCCCGGCCGCCACGGTGACAGCTCAGGAGCAGCAGGCGATCCGCTCGCTGGCCGCTGCCCTGCTGAGCGCTCCCATAGAGAAGACCGCCGTCGAGCGGGCTGAGCTTGAGGCCATCGCCAACGGCGAGAGCGCCACCGCCGGAAAGCTTGATCCGCTGATCAACCTGCTCAAGAAGGTGCCGGGCTTCTTCAACGCCGTCGGCAAGAACTTCAGTGCCTTCCAGGCGTGGTACAACGGCCTGTCCTGGTACTGGAAGGCCCCACTTCAGGCTGCCGGCGTGGCCGGCAACCTCTACACCATTTGGGAGCTCTTCCAGTGACGAGCGCTGAGCTCTGACCAAAGGGGGCGTGCCGCAGCCGTGGCTGCGGCACGCCCCGTCAGCACTTGGCCGTGCGTGAAACCGAGAGGATCACGAGACGTGAACCGTCCTTCAGCCGCACCGCAGTCCACCGAAGAGCAGCAAAAGCCTGGATGGCCACTCGTGGCCATCTTCGTCGGAGCTGTGGGCGCTGTTCTCCGCTTTGTTGACATCTGGTCTTGGTGGGCTCTGCTGTGGGTTCCGTTGCTGGCTCTTGCCGTTGCCGCCACCGTGCACGCGTGGCGGACGGTCGCCCGTAACCGATGGCGCACGGGCGCCGTGGAATGGGCTTTTCTTGTTCTCTCTCACCTTGGTTTGTTCGCTGCCCTGGCAGCCGTGGTGCTTGCTGCCATCCAATAAGATCCTCCCCGTTCATCGTCGACTGTTCTGAGCTAGACCTTCCCGGCCACAGCACTAGCCGGACTTCCCCGGCGAACCGGCCTGCTCCAGCCTGGACGCAGCCCACCAGGCCCTCCGTGTCCTCGAAGTCGTCCACCGCCACACCAGCAACTCGTCCGTGCCCAGCTCGCCGCCCCGATCATCCCTGGTGTGTGCACCGCCGGATCCGCCTTGCAGCTCGCGGCCGCCGACCGCGACCGCATGGGCGAGCTCCGCGACACTCTCGGATACCTGCGCGACGCGGTCGGAGCGGCCGTCTACGTCGCCAGCTACACCGACGGCGAGGTCTCCATCACCCAGTACGCCGACGGCCCCCGCACCCCGGTCGTGCACGAGTGGGTCGACTTCCGCGAAGCCGCCCACGCCTCCGCCGTCGGCAAAGCCCTCCTGGCCCAGCTCGGACCCACCGAACGCCTCGACCACCTCAACCGCTACCGCATGGAGCGGTTCACCCCCCACACCATCACCAGCAGAGAGATCCTCTTCGACGAACTCGACGACCGCGGCCCCGGCCAGCCCCTGCTCGACCTGCAGGAGTACACCCTCGGCACGGTCTGCGCCGCCGTCCCCATCGGCACCGGCTCCGAACCCCAATGCGTAGCGCTGTCCCTGCCCACCCCGGACCCGGACCGCCTTCAGCAAGCAGCGCGCGTCCTGCGCAACGAAGCCGTCGCCGTCGTCCTCGCCCTCTTGGTCGCCGGCGAGGACCTTCGCACGTCAATCGGACCGGCCGCAGGCCGTCGCTGAGCTCGAGCGCAGCCGTCCCGCGGTCTCACCGCCGCGGGGCGCGCTACCCGCAAGGGCGCCCGCGTCGACCCTGCAGGTGATGTCTGGAGGGTCCGCGTGCCGGGCCCCGCGTGTGGGGGACCCTGGCGTGCTCAGTTGGCGGCTCACCCTGGCCCTGTCCCGAAGAGGGGCACTTCCTGGGGCGTCATGTCCAGTCGGAGTCGGCGGAGCCTGACCGGGTGGCGGTAGACGCCGCCGCGGTCGACTGCGGTGTCGGCGCTGATCTCCGCGACGAGCTGGGGACGAACGAGGGTCACCTCCAGCAAGTCCCGGCTGCCCCAGGCCGCGGCGAACCGCATGCCCGTCCAGGGATGTTCCGGGTCGGCTTCCGCCAGGCTGCCGGCGACGAGGCGCGCCGCGTCGGGGCGCAGGGGGGCAGTTCGTCCGACGGGGTGGAGGCGTCCGGCTTGGTCGTTGCGGCCCAGCAGGAGAAGGTGTGGTCGGACCAACGTGCCGGCGATGGCGCCGATGATCGCCTCGGTCGTGTCACGGCGCCGGAGTTTGTACCAGCCTCTGTATCCTGGCCGGTAGGGCTGGTGCATGGGCTTGACCACGATGCCTTCCAACCCCGATACCTCGGTCCAGGACTCGAGCCACTGTTGTGCCTTCACCGGGTCGGTGGTCATCGGGCACAGCGTCCACGGCGCGGCGAGCCGGTGCGTGGCGAAGAGGTTCTCCAGTCGCAGGCGACGCTGCCGGTAGGGCTGGCGGAGCAGTTCGGTCCCGTCCTGCTGCAGGATGTCGAAGGCGATGAAGAACGCGGGCAGGGACGTCGTGAGCGCGGCGGCGGTGCGGCCGCGGGCGCCGGCACGGCGTTGCAGCCCGTCGAAGGACAAGCGGCCGGCTGCGGTGTCCCAGGCGACGACCTCCCCATCGAGGACCAGGCCGTCGGGCAGCTGCTCGGCAGCGGCCAGAAGGTCGGGAAACCGGTCCTGGATGTACTTGCCCTGCCGGGTCTGAAGGACCAGGCCGCCGTCCGTGAATGCCAGAGCCCGGTAGCCGTCAAACTTCTGCTCGAACGCGAGCTCGCCCACCGTGCCCGGGCTCGGCACCGACTCCACGGCCTGCGCCAGCATCGGCTCCACCGGCGGGCGCAGCACCATCGCGACCTCCACCCAGGTCATGTCCGGGACGCGGCCAGAGCCTGCAGGAGATCGCTGCGAGACATCTGCGAGCGGCCGGGGAGGTTGGCGGCGGCGGCCTTCTTGTAGAGGTCGGCCTTCGACAGCTCACTCAGGCCCTCCTTGGGTGCGGAGCGGATCCGCTTCTTGCCGGGAGGGTTCTTGGCGGCCGCCTTCGAGGACACGGCGGCCTTGCGGGACGTGGTGGCCTTGCCGCCGGTGCCCTTCGGGCTGCCGGCGCGTTCGACGCTGGCCCGCAGAGCCTCCATCAGGTCGACCACACCTGTCGGCTCGGCCGCTGGCTCGGCCTTCTCCACCGTCTCGCCGGCCTTCTTCGCCTCAATCAGGGCGGCGACCTTCTCCTGGAACGTGTCGTGGAACTCGTCGGGACCCCAGGTCATGCTCATCGCTGCGATGAGCTGCTCGGCCATCTTCAGTTCCTTCTCGGACGCCTTCGCCTTCCCCGGGAGGGTGTCGATCTCCTTCTTGGGGTCGCGGATCTCGTCCGCCCAGTGCAGCGTGTGCAGGGTGAGGAGGCCGTTCTCGGATTTGAGGGCGACGAGGTACTCGTGCTGGCGCATCACGAAGGTGGCGATGCCGGCCTTTCCGGCCTTGGCCAGTGCCTGTTCCAGCAGGCTGTAGACCTTCCCGTACTCGAAGCCGCGCGGGCCGAGGTAGTAGGTCTTGTCGAAGAAGATCGGATCCACCTCTGCCAGGTCGACGAACCCGGCGATCTCCAGCGAGCGGGAGCGGCCCGGCGCGATCTCGTCCAGTTCCTCCGGCTCGACCAGGACGTACTCCTCACCGGTGTCGAACCCCTTCACGATGTCGTCGAGCTCCACCTCGTCGCCGGTCCTCTCATTGACGCGGCGGTTGCGGATCCGGTCGGAGGTGCCGCGCTGGAGCTGATGGAAGTGGATCGTGTGCCTGTCGGTGGCCGTGTAGAGGCCCACAGGCAGGCTGACCAGCCCAAATGACAGGTTTCCGGCCCAGACGGGACGCGCCACGGCAGCCACCTCCTCCAGTCCCCCTCATCCAGTGCACGGCGCCTACCCGGTCAGCAACCATCCGATCTGTCAGCCTCCGGTCCGGTCTGCCGAACGGGTCACGAACCGGAGCGCCGACTTCCCTTCCCTAATCGAACAGAATTACGATTCAGGGGTGAACGACGAGACCGCCTTCCCCCACGACCTCCTCCAGCTCCAGGAACGCCTCCACCGCGCCCAAGCCGAGCACCGCGCCTACCTGGCCGCACTGCCCTGGAGCGTGGAGCCCATCAAGGGGTGGGCCCGCGGCGAGCGGTTCTCCCACCGCGGGGACGTGCCCGACAGCCCCGGCTGGAGCGCCGAGCAGAAAGAGACGGTCGACCGGATGCGGGCCGAGATCCGGCAGCTGTCGAGCGACGTCGTCGACCATCCGCACTGGAAGAGTGTCCCCACCGAGAACATGGCGGCGTCCCGCATGCTGCTGAAGCGGCAGGCCCGCCCCGCCGAAGCCCCCGAGAACCCCGAAGCGGCCGAGGCGGCGTAGCCGCCATGCCGGAACCGCTCCTGCCCCTGCCGCCAGCCCTGGACCAGCTCCTGGTCATACGCCGCTGGCTGGAGCTCACCCTCGCCCGCGTCGACGAGAAGATCAACATCGTCCGCTCGGCGGAGGAAGAACGGGCCCGCCGCCGGCCGCTCCCGGCACCTCCGGACTGGTGGATCGAGTACGGCATCGGTGCCACCCGACAGCCCGACCGCGTCCACACCGGCGCCTGCAGAATCACCGGTCGGGGCCGGGCGGCCACTCGGGAGTCGGCCCTGGAGGTGCTGCGGACCATGCCATCGGTCATCGCGTGCCCGCTGTGCCGGCCTGACAGCGAGCTCGGCCTCCTCGACAGCTGATCGTCGTCGCCAGTCGAACGGGGCCGGCAAGGCCGCAGCCGGTTCTCCCTGCTGCCGGTCGAGATGACGGACAGCATCAGAGCGGTGGGGCGGGCCTACTGCTGGGCCAGGAAGGACCGGCCGGGACCCACTCTTTGGGCGGCCGGCGTCGCACGGTCTGATGCGCAAGGAACGGTTCAGCCACCGCAGCTCACGAACGCTTCGCCTGAGCCTCCGCCGCCCCGGTCCAAAGGCTTTCCCGGCGGGTGGGTCAGCAGGCCGCTCTCTTCTGTGAACCGAGGGAGTTGGGCGCGGAGGGCTGATACGCCGAACAAGGCGATGCTCAGCAGGAGCTCGTCTGACTGGTTCCGGGTCGCCGTGCGGACTCCCGCATGGTCGAGGCGTAACCGGGTGAGCAGTGTGGCCCCACGCAGGGTGCGGCGGGGCCGTACCCACAAGGCCACCGCGGCCGCGTCGGCGAGGAGCCCGAGCCCCAGGTACAACGCCGCTTGTTGCCCGCTCGTGGCGGCGGCGAGCGGCGCGGCCGCGAAGACCGGCAGCAGCAGGATCCGAACGGCCCGCTCTCGCCTGTGGGAAACGACCAGCCCCGCCCGCTCCAGCCCTTCCGATACTCCGCGGACGGCCCGGCGTACCCGCTCGATGTCCTGGAGGCGGCGCGGGTGGAGCGGTTTGTACAGGACGCTGAACTGGGCGCGGGCCACCTCGGAGCAGCTGTCCGGCAGCCAGGGCTTATCGCGTTCCACCGTCTGCCGCCAGCCAGCCTGGACCGATTCGGCCAGGTACAGCTCGACCAGTCCGCACTGGGCCGCGCCCCGCGCACCGCCGCGCAGCAGCCCCATCTCGACGGCGGAGAGCCGGTCCAGTGGGCCGCGGTCCGGCCGCCCGCCCGGGCGAAGGCGCAGGGCGGCGGCAATCAGCAACAGCAGCCACGCCATTGCCGCCGAGACGGCGTTGACGACGAGCACGGCGCCCTCCTCCCCTCGGGGCTCTCAGCCTGCCCCTGAGGTGTGGATTCCGCCAGCGTCCCTTCCGGGTTGGCCTCGCCCCGTCCGCCCGACTGGCACCAGGTCCCGGCTGCCGGCCGGATGGTTGCCGGTGGTGTGTCGGCGTCGACTGGGGCCGACTCAAGGGGCCGCTCAACGGTGATGCCGGTTCTCGTACGCGGGACCCGGGGGCCGCTCGTGGCGATTGTCGGTGCCGATCTCGGTCTCTGGGCCGCACCGAGGCGGTCCGCGGGCTGACCACAGCGATCCGGTGGAACGGCATGTTTGGCGTATTCCTGTCGGTTTGGCTTGAGTGCGCCGGGCGCACTGAGGGGCGCATACAGGCGCACCACTCACATCGGCATGTGTCCTGCCTCACATCGCCCTGCGGGGCCGCTGTAAGGCTTGCGTTCAGCAAAGAGCAGGCGCACCTGGGCGCAGTGTGCCATTTATGCAGGTCAACGCCGGCTGCTTGGGCTCAGAAGGGACGGAGTGCCTCGGTTGAGGGCAACGACAAACGCTCGTACGGCTTCTGAGTGACCGACCGGTAACCGAGTGCTGAAAAAATTTGGTCGGCGGCCGTCTCCACGAACGTGGCACCTCGCCCGCTTTGCTGTTCTACGAGAGCAACCGCACTCGGAGCGCCGCCCGGGGAAACGGCACTCACTCCCTCCAAGGATGAATAGGACCACCACCCTGTGATGAACCACGACGTGGCCAGCCTGGCGCTGGCCCTGGCCGCCGCGGGACGCGCCTTCGCTCCCGACGCGCGGGCCCTGATGCGGCGGCTCCTGGGCGCCGGCGTCCGAGTGGGAGCAGCAAGTCTGGTCGAACAGCGGGAAGCGGCTCGCCCCGAGGCGCTGGACGACGGGAGCCGGTCGTGACGGAGCAGCCCCCCGCCGACTCAGCCGGCACACGTGAGCCCAGCCAGATCATGCCGAACGCCTACTGGGCCTTCCTCGCCCTCAATCACAAGCCCTACCTGGAGTACGCGCGGGTGCTGCTCGGCGACGAGAAGGAAGCCGCCGACGCCGTGCACGCCACCTTCGTCCACCTCGCCGCGATATGGGCGCACCTGACGATGCAGCCCAACATGGCCGCCTACGCGTGGGCACAGCACAAGCTGCTGGTCGCCGACGAGCTCATCATCAGCGGGCGCGAGCCGGCTGCCAGCGAGACGATGGCGTTCGACCGCGCCATCCGCGCGGCAAGCTGCGCAGTCCTTCGCGACTTCCGCGAACAGTTCCGGGCACAGATGGACGAGCTTGAGAACAGCATCGGTCTGTATGCGGCGATGGACCGGCTTCCGGAGCGGCAGTTCGATGTCATGGTCCTGTGCTACGCCCTGAAGTACACCACCAAGCAGACCGCCGACACGATGGGCGTCACGCCAGCCACCGTCCGCACGCTGCGCTGCAGTGCCCGCCGCAGGATCGCCAAGGAAATGGGCCTGGACATCGAGCTGGGCATCGAAGATGAGGAGTGATGAGTCCGTGCCCCACACGCACCGCACCGTCGACGAGCTGCTGGCACGCGCCCGTGTCTTCCAGGGCGACTACACCCCCGCCCACCTCGACGCCGCACGCGAGCGGCTGATCAGCCACCTCACCGAAGCCCGCTGGAGCCACCTCCTGACCGGCGCGCCGGCAACTCCCGCCGCCCCGGCGAGCCGACCCGCTGCCCTGCACGAGCAGGCTGCCCACCAGCTGTGGGCCCTGTCGCAAAACGTCATCACCGACACCGAGGCAGCCGACCACATCGCCCGCTTCCAGGACGCACGCGACCCCGGAGGGGCCCTGGCCTTCGCCTGCCTCCTAGACCTCGCCCGCGTCGAGGACGGCGCCCAGTTCTGGTGGCAGTTCGCCGCCGGTGCCGGCAACCCCACCGGCGCCCTGTGCCTCTACCTGCTGCACCTGCGCCGCGGCGAGATGCGCGACGCCAGCCACTGGGCCAGCCAGATCGGCCAGCTCGAGCAGGCCGACGACGGGGCGATCACGCACTACCGGCCCGTGACCCACGAGCAGACCGACCCAACTGCCCCCGCTGCGGGCATCACCATGCGCTACGAAACCCGCACCGCTCCCGACGACGTCTCCATCTCCGACGAAGCCGTCAAGGACACAGTGGAACAGCTCGGCATGGACCGGCACGAGGAACTTGGCCGCATCCTCACCCCCACCGCAGAGCTGGCGAAGCAGATCGAGGAACTCGTCACCCACTGATCCCGGCCGGACCCCACCTGAGCAAGCTCTGAGCCAAGAAGGAGGGGGCTGTTTCCCGCGGGAAACAGCCCCCTCCTTCTTGGCTCAGAGCCCGGCGGGGACGGCGCGAGGACGGCGCCGAGCCAAGGGGGACGGGCGGATGGCCTGACCCCCGTGCAGGCACCTGCCAGCCTCTCGATACCGATGTGGGCCAGCGTGATCATAATGGCGCCGCGTCCTTCTGTTGCTGGCGGTGCGCTGGCCGCGGCCCTGGTGAGGCAGGGGAAAGTCACCAAGCGGTGCTGGTGGCGAAGGGTCGGGATGCGTTGGACTGGGAAGGTGTTCGCGCGCCGCGCCGCGCCGGGCGGGTCCTAGCCGGCTACTTGGTCCCGGTGCGGTGGAATGGCAGCCGCTCCAGGGCCTCGTCCCGACCGCGCCGGAGCTGGCCCCACCCGCCGTGGTCACCAGCGTGGCGGCGTACGCGGCCGCCAGCCTCTCCTACGCCGGGATCGGGACGCGGGTGCTCTCCACCCAATCGCACGGCCCGCCCGGACCCAGCTACGCGGGAACGCCCCGCCCAGATCCCGGGATCGACCGGCTCCTGCGACGATGATCCGCATGCAGCCGCTGCCGACGCCGTGCCCCGCCGACCTGATCCCGGACGCCACCGGCCAGGACGCCTTCAACGCCGCATATCGGCAGGCCCAACAGCAGCGGGCCGTGTTCGTCGCCATCGAGAGCCAGGGACCGCGCTGGGCGGTCAAGGCCGACGCGCTCACCGCGCTGGGGCACACCATCGATGCCGGCGTGTACGACGCGGTCCGCGAGGCCGTCATCCACCTGATCCGCACCCGGCAGGTCCGCCCCGACTCCTCCGCCGGCCCGGTCTACTTCGTGCTCCATGACGTCGACGACGAGAGTCGGGCCCGTGAACTGGCCGCAGCCCTGCACGCCGCCCTCTACGGCGACTCCGAGCCGTTGGCGAGCTGCCTGCGCAGCTCGTAGAGCACGTCGGGGCTGCCGATGCGGACCAGCTGCTCCAGCAGCCGGTCGATCCGGACATCGTCTCCGGCGCGCACCGCGTCGACGACGCCCTCGATCACCTCGCGCGCCCCGGGCGACAGCGCCTGTTCGTTCACCGCCTTGTCGCCTCCACCTCGGCGGGCTCGCCTCCGAGGCGCCTTCGCGGTAGAGGAAGGGTGCCCATGTCATCCCCAGTCGCGCAGGTCCCGTTTCAGCTCGTTGAATCGTGCGGCTCGACGGGGGGCTTGGCTCGTGTCAGGTGCGCTGCCGAGAGCGAGGACGGGATCGGTGACCTGGTAGGTCACCCGATAGGCCAAGACGTCCAAGGCGGTCTCCAGCCACTCCTCCGCGCGGCGTGGGGGTGCCATGGGTCCGAGCGCCGTCGTGAACCACATGGGCAGCAGGTCCGTGCCGGTGAGCGCCTCGGACAGCCGGCTGCGCAGGCGTACCCGCAGCTGGGTGTGGGCACGCTGGCCGGCCTCGATGACAGCGGCTGACCCTGCACGGCGGGCGTTGTCCGCGGCCAGCTCCGTCTGTGCGCCCTGGGCTCTCTCGGCCAGTCGCCCGATCCGTTCCTGGCCCTTCTGGGCCTCGGCGGCGGCCTTGGTGAACGCCTGCTCGGCCTTCTTGCGGCGCGGGTCCCCGACTGGGGTGGAGGCCAGCACGGCCGCGGCCTCACGGACGGTAGAGCGGTGCCCGGCCAGTGCCTGCCGCGCCTGCTGGTAGTGGTTGATCCGTAGCTGACGGGTGTTGCGCTGGTGCGCGGCGAGGAGGGCTTCCTCGGCGGCGAGCCCCTCGTCGACGGCGAGGCCGAGCCCTCTGAGCTTTCCTCCGCGGTCGACATCCAGGTCGACGACGACGGCACCCTCGGCCTGCCGCAGGTGCCGCTCCAGCGCACTCACCCGTGTGGTCAGCCTCTCCAGCCCCGTCTCTGTCTCGGAGATCGACTCCTCCAGCTCGTCAGAGCGGGCTTCGGCCGTCTCCTTGGCTTCCTGCAGCTCTGACTCCAGGGTCTCCAAGCGCCGCGTGGTGCTGCGCTCAGCATCCTCCAGGCGCTCCACCGTCTCCTCGACGTCGGACAGCTTCGACGTGAGGTTCGAGATGGCGTAGTCGGTGTTGCGCTGGAAGGTGTCCTGGCTGCGCTTGAGCGCGTCGATACGGCGGCGCTGCTCCTCGCCCAGGTCCAGGGAGTCGTACCCGCTCACGCCTTCGCCTTCCTCGCGCCGTCCCCGCTCGCTTCACTGGCCAGGCCGTAGGCGCCGGCCCAGCACAGCAACGGCAGCAGCCACACCCACCACGGCAGCACCCCGAAGGCGAGCAGCGGCACCGCCACGCTGGCGACGCCCAACGCGGCCGCGGCATGCCGCAGCTGCCGGTGCTTGCCCGGCAGAGGCTTCTGCCCGGCCGTGTAGAACGCGGAGGTCCCGATCAGCTGCACCACCGCCAGGAGGCTCCACCCGCCACTGATCCAACCGAGCCCAGCGGCCACGCACAGCAGCACCGCGCACGCCGCGTGGGCCCACAACGCCACCGTGAACGACTTGGTGCTCACCTCGAGGTGCGGCTGCTCCAACCGGGCTGGCACCTGCGCCTCGTACTCGAGCAACGCGTTACCTGACTGCACCAGGCGCGCGAAGGCGGCCGCGTACTGCGGATCGTCCTCGTCCAAGCTGTCGAGAACCTGGAGAGCGGCAGTGATCTCGGCCTGCAGCTCCGTGACCTCCTGGGCTATCTCCTCGTGAAGCTCGGCCACCCGTCCCCCTCCTCGGCACTCCCGCCTGCCTGCCAGCAGCGAAACCGGTCGACCGTACCGGCTGTCACCCGTCCAGCGCCGCGACTTCGTCGGGAGTGGCCGGATTGAAGCGCTCGACGATCGTCCCGGGAGACTGCGCCCTCGCGGGGCGGGACCGCGTCGGTTGCGCCCCGGTCGGAGCATCACCGCGCTCCGGACGAAGTCGTTGAACCAGCATCACCCCCATCAATTTGCCGAAGGGATTCGTGGTGGCGAGCAAGACGTCGCGGAAGCGTGCACCTGCGTGGGGAGGACGGATGACCCACTTCACCCCGACCAGGCCCGTGGCTCGGGCCATCGCCGCGGCGGAACGGGCGACGGTGGAGGATCAGCGCTGGTACAAGCGCAATCCCGGTGAGCGACTGCGTATCCGGGTGGCCGGCCGTGGTGAGTTCGACCAGTGGCTCAAGGATCAACAGGCGTGGCCGCTGGAGCCGGGCAGCCGTTTGATCGTGGTGGTGGACCTCATCCAGCCGGGGCGACGCACGCGCGCACCGTACTGCGTGATGTCCCAGGGAGCTCCTGTCCAGGGAGACCTCCCCCAGGCTGAGAGCGAGTGGCTGCGCGAGCAATGGTTGAAGGACATCGCGGCCCTGGAGGCGAAAGCGCCGTACGACAACACAGCCGTTGCCGCCTTCGCCCAGTGCCACGGTCAAGACCGCCGGCTGTCGTTCTTCCTCAGCAGAGGGAACGTGATCTCGCTGGACATCGACCCGGGCGCGTGAACCCGCTGCCGAACGCTTACGGACGGCAGGGCCCGGCGGGAGATCTGCCGGGCCCTGCCTCTTGCCGTGCGCCCTCCGGGCCGCGAGAGTCGTCATCGTCGGGGCCGGGAGGAAGATCAGTGGCTGACCTGTCGGCCGTGCCACCTTGCGGAGGTGCCCCGCTGCAACGGGGCCTCCTGCGTTCTGCGGTGCGTGTCCGGACCGTGGACCTGCGCCTCTCTTGTACGCGCGCGCTCGCGTCCGCGGACCCGAGCGCCCACGCGCACGTGGGAACGAGTTCAAGAATGGGGGGATAATTGACCTCGGCCAAGAGGTGTAGGCAGACACTTGCCCCTGTCCAACCTCCACCCCGTCTGACCTGCACCGATCCGGCAGATTCGCGGGTTATTAAATCCGGCGGCGAGCCATCCTTTGAACAATTCCGTTCCGGCCGCTAAATAACAGGTCAGCGCTTTATTTACAGCCTGCCTCCAACGGGAACTGAATCGGCATTCTCGCGCGTAAGCGTGGGTAACGTGGGCTTCGCTGGCGCCTGTGGCTGCAACCACCGGCGTGAAGTCAAGTGCCCTGCAAGGCACTTGAGCCCAAGTTCCGGACCGTTAGCCGACCACCCGCCTCCTGTTGGGAGTCAACTTCCTTGTCTCTGCTGCTTCCTGAGCCCGTTCCTGCCGAGCAGAACGGGCTGTGCACGCACACCCCGGCGAGCGCCACCAAGCCCTCGCCGCTTGCCTCCTTACTCCTGCTGGTCATCCTCCTGGCCGCGCTGGTCGTCCTGCTCGCCCGCGGGATGAAGCTGGAGGAGGCCCTCGCCATCCTGGGGGCCGGCGGCCTGCTGGCCGCCGAACTGCGTCAGCGTCTGCTCTGACCCGATGCCCTGCCGGGGCCCGTCTCACCGACGGGCCCCGGTCTAGTTCCGGGCTCGGGAAGGAGATGGACGCTGTGGCCCGCCCCATGAAGCAACTGCCCCGCACCAACGACCCCCTGGTGGCCTTCGCGCGCGACCTCCAGGCGCTGCGCAAGCAGGCCGGCAACCCCCCGCTGGCGCTGATGGCCGAACACAGCGGTCTGTCGACCGCGACGCTGTCGAACGCCCACACGGGCAAGAAGCTGCCCACCTGGGCGACCGTCAACGGCTACGTCCTTGCCTGCGGCGGCGACCCCGAGAGCTGGAGTGCACGCTGGGAGAGCCTGCGTCTGGCCGCCGCCGGAGTCACCGGCGACCTGTGCCGCGAGGCCCTGAGCCGCTGGGAGCGCACCGGCAACCTCACCCCGCCGCACGCCGCCGACGAGGGCGAACTGCGCGAGCTCCTGAAGACACTGCTGGACTTCAACGGCCTCAGCCACCGCACCCTCGCCAAACAGGCGCCCGGCTACTCTCACGTGACGTACGGGGCCGTCCTGCGCGGCGCCCGCCCGCTGAAGGCGAAGATCCTCTACCAGATCCTCATCGGCTGCGGCGTCTACTCACTGCAAAGCCAGGAGGCGTGGTTCCACCTCCTGAGCAGCTTCTCCCGTAGTGAAGGAGTCGAAGGAGGCAAGCTGCTGGCCCGGGTGGACCGGCCCCTGCGCTACGCCGGCGACCTTGACCTGAAGATGCTCAAGGCCATCCTCGAACGCCTCGAGCGCGGCCGCGGCCTGTTCGCCGCCGACATCGTGTCGCGCGACAGCATCAACTCCCTGCGAACCGCGTACGAGGACATGCTGGCGCTCCTGCTGTCCTCGCTGCAGCGCTCCCAGGTCCAGCTGCCGCCCAAGCTCGCCTTCGCCCTCAACCGGGTCGTCGGCGAGTTGCGCAACAGCTCAGTCCCCAACCCGGCCGCCATCGACGCCCTGGTCCCGCTCGCCATGCCGTTCCACCCCCGCCTGCGCACCCGGGTCACCATGGCGCTGAAGAACGCGGGCGAACTGCTGCGCCGGGCAGAGGCCGGCGAACTCAACATCCGGGGAGTGGCAGGACTCCGGCTTTCACTGCCGCCATCGCCCCTACACGTCCAGCGCACCACGCCGACAGCCTCGTAGTTCCCGAGCACGCGACCGGCGCCTCAGCCAGTGACCGGCTACCGGGCGCCGGTCCTGCTGTGCTGGGCGTCGGCTTCGGTCTGTGATGTCCGCCGAAGCGGAGGGCGGGCGGCAGCGGCACCGTACAACGAGGACGAGGCGCGATGCTGTGGCACGCTATCGAGTCTTCTCATCTGCGTTTTTGTGATCTTGCAGGAGTATCGCGTGCCCGAGGACCCCATCGCTCACAGCGAGCTCGCTGCCCTGACCCGGCGCTTTGAGGAAGTCGCGGAGAAGCACGACCGCGAGTTCGGGATCCTCAAGTCCAACCTCACCGCGGTGCGTCCCCATATCGGCAACCTCAACCAGAAGGTCGAGGCGCTCGACAAGAAGATCGACCGGAACCAGGCCCAGATCACCGAACTGCTCACCCAGCTCGTGGGGCAGCGCCCCGACGCCAGCTGAGTGCGGCCCCTGAGGTGGTGCAGGCGGCAACCAACCGGGTCCGAGCGCAGGACCGAGGAAAGCGCCGCCGACAGGGCGACGCGGCTCACGCCGCTGTGCTGCGTTGGTCCCGTCATGAGAGGGGCCCATCACAGGGTGTGAACGGTGCAGGCGAGAATGCAGAAGTGAGCGGCCCTGTGGGCTTCGTGAGGCAACACCGCTAGAGGTGACGGATCGGCGCGTTCAGCTGCTGAGCTGCGGCTTTGCAGCATGTGAGAGCATTTTTTCCTGCCTTTGTGTTGCCTAGTCTGCCTGGCTCTGGCATTCTTCTATTTGCAAGGTCCCATGTGTCCGAGTGAGGACACCCAGGGGATCTTGCTCTCGTGGGCCCCCGGTTCTCCCGGGGGTTTCTGCGTTTCAGGCCCAGGCTTCGTCTTCGACCCACACGATGCCGTCCGTTCCGTGTCCAGGAAGCCAGTGCTGGGCCAGGCGCTTGTACGCCTTTGACATGGGGCCCATCGCCTGCATCTTCGGCCAGACCTCGGGACGCTGCAGCATGAGGTGATGGAAGGCGGCATATCCGACCATGTCGGCCGCCTGGATGAACTGGCTGTAGCGGCTGTCCTGCATGATCGGGTCTTCCAGCACCCGGCGGGATGCGAGGGGCAGGCTCCGGTGGGTGTCACGGTATGGCTTGGCCCCGCGAATGGCCTGCTTCCAGGCTTCGGCTGCTTCCTCCTGGCTCATATTCTCGACTTCGTCCGGCCCGGATTGCCCATCGAACATGATCATGACCCGGGTTCCCTCTTGGGCGGCCCACTGCTCGAGGTGGTCCACGAACGATTGGTAGACCGTGGCTACCTTTGCCGTGGGGCCGGCGACGGTGAGAACCCTGACGCTCTGGCATTTGGCCAGGTGGCGGAGCATGAGGTCATGGGCGGCGATCCGTGCAGGCCGACCGAACGCATCATTCTGCTCATCTGTGGCACAAGGCCGTCCACGCCCCTTGACCAGGTGAACGGCATGCAGCTCGGTGTTCTTCAGAACCCCCCACGTCTGCTCCAGCTTCCTCCGCCCGCTGAGCCAGTGGTGGAGGAGATCGCTCCACCCTTCCTCGGGCACCAGCAAGCCGGTCAGCGTGCGGCCCTTATCGGCACCAGAGTCATCGACGTAGCAGAAGTACACCTGCCGAAATATATGGCCATTCGCCCATCCGGAGGAACGTAGACCCCAACCGCCTCGGTGCCCCACGGGGTGGGTCAGTTTCCGGCGAGCAGGTGTTCCTGCCGGGCCTGGACCAGGCCGCGCCAGGCGGAGCGGACGTCGTCCTCGCTGCGGGTCCAGCGGGTGGTCGAGAGCTCGGGGAGGGGGAGGCCAGCCATGAAGTGGGCGATGTCGGTGAAGTAGGCGAAGTCGCCGGTGGCGGTGAGCGTGCGGAGCCGGTCGATGGTGGCGGCCAGGTCTGGGTCCTCGTCGCGGGCGGCGTGGTGGAAGGCGAGGGCGAGCTCAACGAACCGGTGGAGGAAGGGGAGCCCCGCGGCCTCGATGTCGGTCCGCAGGCTCTCGGCGCGGGTGGTGACGTCGCTGGTTCCGGCGTCCTTGATCAGGGCGACGACCTGGGCGAGAAGGGTGTTGGAACGCTGGTCGAGCCCGTCGAGGAGCTGGTGGGCGAGCGCGAGCTCGTCGGCGGCCCGGGCGGGGTCGGCGAAGGAGACGGCGAGGGCGAGACGGACCTGCATCATGGCGCGCTCGCCGGCGGCCCCGTGCTGTTCTGCCTCGGCACGGCCGGCTTCGAAGGCGGCGACGGCGGACGCGGTGTCGGCCTGGGACCAGTGGATGTCGCCGAGGACGCGGTGGTGGCGGCCCTTCCAGCCCAGGGTGGGGACGGCGGCCAGGGCGGTGGGGAAGTCGCCGGCGAGGCGGGCCAGGTTGGCCAGCGCGCGGCGGGCCTTGACGGCGAGGCGGCCATCGGCGTCGGCGACCTGCTGCATGCCGGTGCGGGCGGCGTCGTTCTGGCTGAGGTCCTTGTGGGCCTTGGCCCGGTAGTACAGGGCCATCTCGGTCAGCTCGGCGGGCAGCAGGCCGGTGTCGAGAACGGCGGTGAGGCGGTCAGCGGTGCGCTGGCGGTGCTCGCGCTGGCGGCGGGCGATCGCGGTGAGGAGCTCGGCCACGGCATCGGCCGGAGTGTCCGGAGCCTCGGTGTCGGCGGCCAGGGCGAGGGGTTCCCAGACGGAGTCGTCGGTGTAGACGAAGGCGGCCTCGATGAGCCAGCCCAGGCCAGTCAGGCCGTGGTCGCGGGCCAGGCGCAGGCCCTGGCGAAGGCACGCGACCAGCAGCATGCGGCTCGGGGCGAGGGCGGCGGCCTTCGTCCACTGGTCGCCGAGGGCGGCCAGGGCGCGGGTGGCGGCCTGGTGCCAGTCGGCGGGTGTCCAGCGGTCGTCGCTGTGTTCGTCGTCGCGTACGGCGCTGCGGATCGCGCGGTGCAGGTGGTAGGGCCACAGCGCGTACGGGTTCTCGGTGACCAGGGGCCGCTCGACCAAGCGGCGGGCCAGGGCCTGCTGGGTGAGGCCGGCGGTTCGGGTGGCCAGCTCGAGGTCGAAGGCGTCCAGGAGGCTGACGGAGCGCAGCAGGTGGCGTTCTTCGGGCGTGAGGTCGGAGAGGGTGCGGGCGAGGAGGGCGGGGAAGGTGCAGTCGAAGTCGGCCGCGGTGGGGGTGCGGCCGGTGCGGCGGATCTCCAGGAAACGGGAGACGGCGAGGTCGAGGTGGAGCGGCAGGCCGTGGGAGCGGGCGGTGATCGCCGCGCGGATGTCGGCGGCGATGAGGGGCTGGCCGTCCTGGACCAGGCGGCGGGCGAGGTGGGCCTCGCAGTCCTCGGGGGAGAGGTCGCCGATCAGGAACTGCCGGGCGCCGGAGCTGGCTGCCCGGGGCTGCGGGACCGTCAGGGAAGAGGGAGCAGCGGCCAGGCCGGGCCAGGCGGTGGGGCCGGTCCAGTCGAGCTGGCCGTGGAGCGCGGGGTCGGCCCACTGCAGGCGGCTGCGGCCGCCGATGACGAAGAAGGCATTGGGCAGGAGCCAGACCAGGCGTTGCAGCAGCCGCTCGAAATCCCGGTGGCGATCCGCAGTGTCCTCGAAGGTGTCCAGCAAGACCACCGGGGTGAGCCGCTTCTTCGCGGGCAGCTGGTCCAAATCCCAGGCCAGCAGGTGCGGGTAGTACGACAGCGCCTCCAAGTCCGGGGTGGCTTCCAGCAGGGCCGCCGTCCGGGTCGCGCCGGCCAGGGCCCGGGCACGTTCCTGGCGTTCGCGCAGCGCCGACACGAGCGCGGTGGTGAGCTGGCCGGCCGCAGAGCCGACCAGGCCGGGCAGCGCCAGGGCGGCGGCGACCTCACCGACTCCGGCCTGCAGCTGGCCGGGCAGCAGGTTGGCGAAGCGGCCCGCCAGCCCGGAACGCCGGACGTACTCGTCCAGCGGCTCACCGGGGTGCACGTGTTCCCAGTAGTGCCGCAGAGCCACGTCGAAGGACGGCACCGTGCGGTGCAAGGCCCCGGCGAGCGCGAGGCGGATCGTCAGGATGACCCGCTCGAAGTCCGAGCCGGTCGACGCGGCCCGCGACAGGTCGATCCGGATGGGCAGGACCCGGTCCGTCCAGGTGGGCGCGCCCCACTGCTCGGGGCGGTGCTCGGCGGCGGTGAGCGCGGCCTCGATCTTGCGCAGCAGGGTCGACTTCCCGATCCCGCCGACTCCGTGGAAGACGATCACGTTGGTGCGGGGCGCTTCGAGGTCCTCCACGTCGATGGACCCGCCGGCGACGCGGCGCAGGTGCTCCTCCAGCGCGGCGGCCACCACGGCCCACTGGTGGTTGCGGTCGGTGAACGCCTCCGCGACGTCGAACGCCGACGGGTCGTTGGAGCTGAACAGCGCACGCAGGTTGTCGGCCATGGTCCCCCCACAGGTGATCGTCCAGGCCCCAACTTATGCCGCTCGGCGGCCCTTCGAGGACACTCCGGTCGGCACGTCCGGTGCACGCTGGTGGTGGACTGGATATCGGCCACGGCCGACAATGATCCTTTTGTCGTCATCCCTGTGAAGGTTGGTTCCCGTGCACGATCCGGCATCCTCCTCAAGCTCCTGCGAGCCGGCCGATGCGGTCAGCCCGCAGGCCCCCGCGGACGTGGTGGAGGAGGTGATGGCCTGGTACACCCGCGCACTCCTGGCCGAGCGCCGCGCCTCCCACTCCGATCCGGAGCGCCTGGAGGACCTGCTCGCCCGGCGGCAGGAGTGCCTGCGCGACCGGGCGCGGCTGGAGGAAGCCGACGCAGAGGAGATCGCCCGTATTACCGCGTCCTACGCGGCCCGGCTGAAGGAGCTCGAGGCCACCGGCTTGTAGCCGTCGTCGTTGCGAGCCCGCGGCAGAGGGAGGGCAGCCACGGCCGTGGGACCGGAAAGACGACGCGGCTGGAGATGGGCGGGCATCAGCGCCCGCGCCAGGCGCGCGATCTGCTCGATGTCGTGGCGGTAGTGCGGCAGCTCGGCGCGCAGGCGGCGCTGGAGGGCCCAGAAACGTGCCGCCTCCTGGGAGGTGTAGGGGCGCCTCTGCTCGTCGAGCAGCGCCTTCACGGCCCCCGCCGGCCGCGCCCAGGAGCCCTGAGGCGTGAGGTCGTTGCGGTAGAGGACGGTGCCGTCGCGCCTCCACACCATGACGGAGTCGGCCACCGCCTGCTGCTCGGCCGCGGCGACCGCGTCGGCGAGGACGGCGAAGTGGTGGTCGTGCCCGGCCGCGGTGGTGAAGCGGCCGTGGCCGCCCAGCCTGTTCACGTCGGCGCAGCGCACTGCGGTGCCCTGCCGGGAGTCCGCCGCCCGTACGGCCAGCACCACCAGCTCCACCCGGTAGCCCGCCCGCCGGTAGGCCATCGCGCCCTCCACGAAGCCGGCCGCGCTACCCGGAGCGATCTCGATCGTCACATCCCCGCGCCGCTCCCGTACGGCCGCCTCGGCCATCGCCTGCCAGGCCCGGTAGTCCGCCCGGATGCGTTCGCCGGCCGTGCGCGGCTCCTCGCGCAGCAAGTCGTAGTAGTCCGGGTGCGACGCCTTGAAGAAGTCGCCGCTGATGTGTGTGGGCCGACCACGCAGGGCCCGGCGCAGCACCCGGGCCGCGGTCGTTTTCCCGGAGCCGGGCTGCCCCAGTACATACACCGCGACCGGCCGCTCCTGCGGCGTGATGTCCTGAAGGAGGGACGGGGCGATCAGCGTGTCGAAGATCCAGCGGTGTTCCTCGGCGGAGAGCCGGTGGTAGTCGACGCCCGGCGCCTCCCGGCGGGCCTGCGCACCACGTCGCAGCGGTTCGGCCAGCGCGGCCGCGCGCTCGCCGTCGCGCCGCACTGCCAGGGCCCAGTCCTCGGGCAGCCGCGGATCGTGCGCCCGCCGGTCGGCATCGGCGAGCTGGCGGCGGAAGGCGCCGGTCTCCGCCGCACTCCACGGACGTAACCGCTCACCCAGCAGCGCCTCGCGCGCACCGGCCGGCTGCCGCCAGCTGCCATCGGGCTCGCGCTCGTTGGCGTACAGGACCTCGCCGGCACGCCGGACGACGACGACCCGGTCGGCCAAATGTCCGGCCTCGACCTCTGCCAGGGCCGTGGGCAGCGCGGCCGCGCAGGCGTCGTGGTTGTCCCACCCCACATACCGGGCCCGGCCCTCCTCGGCCAGGCGCAGGTACCGGTCCAGCACACCGAGCTGGGACACGGCCTCCGGCACGGCCAGGGCCACCACCTCCACCCGGTAGCCGGCCGCGCGGTAGACGGCGAGCGTGGCCAGCCACCCGGCCGGGTCGGCCAGGGCCTCCTCCGCCACCACATCGAACCGGCGGCCGCGGGCGTGGGCTTCGACCTCGGCCTGCCAGCGGTAGGTCTCCGGCCGCACCCGCACCCCGGCCGTCCGCACGTCCTCCGACAGGAAGGTGTTGTAGTGCGGGTGCAGGGCCTTGTAGGTGTCCCGGTCCACCCGCACCGCGCCGCCCCGCTGTTCGAGGGCAGCGTGCACGAGGTCCATCACCAGCGTCTTGCCGCTGCCCGCCTGCCCGGCCACGAACACCACCACCGGGTGCTCCTGCGCCACCGCGCCCGCGGTCAGCTGCGGCACGATCACCTCGGCGAGCAACCCGCCGTACTTCTCCACCAACGTCTCCCGGCCGCGTTCGAGCTCTGCTGTCTCCTCCGTGCCCGTTCTGGTCCGCCGCGGCGGACCAGAACGGCCGCAGCGCCGCTACTGGGCGTCCAGTTCCCGGCGCAGCTCGTCCAGCGTTCGGCCGTCGCCCTCGATGTGCCACAGGGTCCAGCCGTTGATGACGTTGCCTGTGACAGCTTCCGCCGCCTTCGACGGGGAGGGGAAGGGGGAGGGGTGGCCGTCGACGATGAGCTGGCCGTCGGCGGTTACGACGGCGCGGCCCGACCGGTTGGCGCGACGCTGGTGGAAGGTGAGGACGGTGTCCGGCTTGAGCAGGCCGGCCTGCATCAAAGCGGCGAGCGGCCCGTGCGGGATGACGGGCGCGGCCGTTGCGCCATCGGATCCGCCGCCGAGGGACAGGGTGACGTGGATCGTGTCATCGCCGCTCGCGCTCGTGAGCCGGGCGATCACGGCGGGGTCGAAGTGGATGCTGAGCGTGGCCATGCGTTCTCCTGCCGTCGGGTGGCCCCAGGGCCTGTTTCGCTGACTTCCGCTTCGATTTTAAGCGGCATAAGCAACTCAGGTCAACTCTAGTGCTCAGCAGTTCAGCAGAACTCCGAGAAGGAGTAGGTAGCCGCTGGAGCTCTGGCGCAACACGCGGCGCAACGCCGGGCTGCAACGCGCCTGTGTTGCGGCCCGACCTGCACGAACGCCCGTTGCGCGACTTACCGGCCCGCGTGTTGCAATCCCACTGATGCGCGATTCATGCGCGATTAAGTGCGCGAATCAATGCGCGATCGGGTATGCTGTCCATTGGAGGTGACCTCTGTGTCCACTGAGAACGAGCTGTTCAGCGCCGTGGATGCGCTGCTGGAGCAAGTCGCACAGGACGACCTGCCGGCCCCGGCGGAGCGCAAGCGTCTGCGGGAGGCGGCGGGCCTGAGCCAGGCGCAGATCGCGAAGGCGCTGGACGCCCGCCGGGAGGCGGTGGGGAACTGGGAGACCGGGAAGACCGAGCCGCGGCCGCCGAAGCGCGCCGCGTACGCCCGGCTCCTGGAGGGCCTCGCCGCCCGCTTCCCCGCCCCGGCCGCCGACGCGCCCGTCCCGGCCCCGGCGCCGATCGTGCCGGAGGCGTTCACCGGCCCCGCCCCTGCGCCCGTTCCCGCCCCGGCGGCCGAAGCGCCGGCGCCCCCGGCCCCGGCTGCTTCCGTGCGACCGGCGCCCGCCGTGAAGCCCGCCGCGTCGTCACGGCGCCCGGGTGCGAAGAAGGCGGTGGCGAAGAAGACCACGGCGTCCGCAGCCGCCGTCGACCCGCGCTTCGAGAACGGTCCGCTCGCCGTCATCGACGTCGACACCGACGGGCAGGTCTCCGCGTACTGCGTCGGCGGCCTGGTCCTGGACGTGCCCGCCAAGACGATCCCGGCCCTGGTCGACTGGACGCTGGCGGAGGCGAAGCTCGGGCAGGCCCGTCTGCACCGCAACGGCCGCGACGCCGACCCGATCCTCGTGCTGACCGCCTCCGCGCTGGAGCGCTTCGGTCTGCCCGCCGCCCTGTCGGAGGAGGAGCGCCGCGCGGGCCGGCTGGCGTCCGGGCACAAGGTGGTCAAGCAGATCGAGCGCGCCGGGCTCCAGATGACCCAGCGCGGCTTCGGCCCGTGGGCCCGGCTCTACCGCGACCCCGAGGGCTCCCGGCGGCGCTGCGTCCAGCTGTGCGTCCTGCCGTGGGACGCGCTGAACACCCGGGAGTGGGGCAAGAAGGACCGCCCGGAGCTGCTGCTGACGATGCACCCGGCCGACCTCGCCCGCTACCTCGGCCTGTACGCGGCCCGGGTGATGACGCCGCGCGGCTCCACCGCGACGACCGGCCTGGAGCTGATGACTGCGTTGCGCCCGCCGACCCGTGCGGAGAAGGACCCGGCGACCGGCGAGTTCAAGCGGGCCTTCAACGACGACGCCCTCACTCAGGTGTACCCCGTGGTGGAGTGCGAGGTCCCCGACGAGCACCCGATCCTCAAGGACAAGTTCGCCCGGCACCACCTGCGCACCCCGGCCGAGATGCTGATGGAGGAGCCCTACGACTGGTGCCGGCCGCTGACCGACGAGGAGTGCGCCAACCCGTACCTGGTCGTCGTCGACATCAACATGAGCTTTGCCGCGGCCGCGAACGGGCTCACGGTCGGGCTGAATGGGCCGACCCACCTGACCGGCAACCCGAAGTTCGACGCGTCACTGCCCGGCTCCTGGCTGGTCGACCTGTCCCACGTCGACCTCTCCCGCGTTCGCATCAACGGCCGCACCGTCGACGGCGACCGGCTCCCCTCGCCGTTCACTCCGACCGGCGAGCGCCCGACCGGCCCGGCCTGGTACTCCACGCCGACCGTCGCCTACGCGGTGGAGCTCGGCTTCGACGTCGCGCCGATCGAGGCGTACGTGCGCACCCAGAGCGGCCGCTACCTGGACTCCTGGTACAAGCGGCTGCGCGACGCGTACGTGGAGACGATGGCCGACATGGGCGTCACCACCGACCTCCAGGGCGAGGAGTTCCTCGAGGCGATGGCGCGGCGCAAGCAGACGGACCCGACGATGGCGCTGCTGGAGACCGCGATCAAGGCCACGGCCAAGGGCGCGATCGGCAAGCTGCGACAGCGTTCGCGGGGTCAGGTGCCGTACTACGAGCCCTACCCGGCGCTGGAGCGGGTGAACTGGCGCCCGGACATCCGGGCCGCCGTGCTCGCCAGCCAGCGCACCGGCCTGCACCGCAAGTTGATGAAGACGGCGGCCGCCGCCGACCTGTACCCGACCTCCATCGGCACCGACGCGATCGTCTACCCCTCGCCCGGCCCGTCCCCGCTGGACGTCCTGCCGACCACGCCTGAGGGCAAGCCGGTGCCCGGCGGCTTCCGGCTCGGCGTCTCGCCCGGCATGGTCAAGCACCAGGGCACCCAGACCGTCCTGTGGGCGGAGCAGCAGTTCGAGGAGCGCGGCGGCGTCTTCAACATCTCCAACCTGATCAAGACCGCCGACCCGACGGCCGGAGAAGGGGAGTAGACCGTGGTGGACTCGCTCGGGGACAGCCTGGACCGCGCACTGGAGAAGGCGTTCACCCGCCCCGCTCCCAAGAGCGCCCAGGCCCAGATGAAGTACCTCGTCAAGCAGCTCAAGGGCACCAACGCCGTCGCTCAGGCCCTCGGGATCTCCCAGCGCACCGTCGAGCGGTATGTGACGGGCAAGATCAAGCGGCCCCGCCAGGACCTGCGCGCCCGCCTGGAGGCCGAGGTGAAGAAGAGGTGGCAGCCACAGGTCCGCGCGAAGGCGAGGCAGAAGGCGGCGACCACGACCGGGCTGGTCGTCTCCACCCGCGCCCGCTTCGGCTTCGAAGCCGCCGGGGGCACGACCGACGACGCCCGGATCCGGGACATCACCCAGGCCCTGCCGCCCGAGTACGCCGACCAGCTGTTCACCGCACGGGAGCAGGGCGCCGGCGAGGACCAGCTCCGGCAGATCGCCGCCGACGGCCTGGCCAGGATGTACTTCCGCGCCAACAACAGCAGGGCCCACGGCCTGGACGTGGAGTTCACCGACGTGGAGCGGCTCGACATCGACCTGTAGGCCGGCCCCTGCAGAAACGCCGCGCACCCCGGCATTGGAGCTGCCGGGGTGCGCGGCGTTTCGCATCCTACGGAAAGCCCGCCACGGTCAGGCCGTACGCGCGGCACGGCGGCGTGCCCACCAGGACAGGCGCGGCGCGGTGACGGCGTTGACGGCCCGGCCGAACGCCTCCAGCGCGGCCTCCAGGCGCGCGGTGTTCTCCACGTCCGACAGGGCGTTCAGCAGCTGCTCGGTGGCGGTGACGACGGCCGGGTCGGAGGAGCGCATGAGCGGGGCGGCGGCGGTGGCGGCCCGGGTGAGCGGCTCGCGCACGGCGGCCACGGTCTGCTTGGTCGCCACCCGCTCCCGGCTCAGCAGCTCGGCCGCGCGCCCGAAGCCCACGAGCCCGCTCTGCGCGTCGGTGCCGCCGGCGATCCGGGCGCGGGCGGCACCGCCGGCGAAGGCGAGCACGGCCAGCAGGAACGTCCGGCCTCGCTCGGCCGGCCCCTCCCACAGCAGTCGGTTGGTGGTGGCCGCGCTCTGCAGTTCCGTCACCGCCACCGTCATCGCATCCGCCTGCACCCGCAGGGCGCCGATCTCGGCCTGTTGCTCCTGGCGGTTGCGGGAGCGGTTGGTCAGCCATGCCGCCAGGACGGCGATGAACGCCCCCGAGACGAGCGTGCTGGCCAACTCGATCAACTTGTCCATCCCCACAGGCTGGCCTCGCGCCGGCCCCGGCGTCCGGGCCGTTGCGCACCTGACGCACAACCCGCACCCTCCCGTTGCCGATCAGGAGCAGCAGCGGCGGCCGGGACGCCGTAAGGCCCCGCCCTGCGCTACTGCGCTGGTGCGGGGCCTCACACGCGTATCCGTGGGGGACGGAGTTCACGCGTCGACGTGTCCAACGCCGACGGCCCACGCGCCGTCACGGGCCCGCGGGAGAGGCGGTTGCCCTGGTGCATAAGCTCTCGGGCATGAGCGAGGAGAGCCTGCACGAGATCCTGGGCGACATCGAGCGGTCGGTCCGTGACTTCACCGGCGCCGAAGCCGCCCTCGCGGAAGCCGAGCAGTGGCGCGACCACACCCGCCAGGCCGTGCTGGACCAGGTCGAGCGACTGCATGCCGAGGTGGATGCCGTCCACGCCCCCGAGCTGATCGGCGTGCTCAGGCACCTGTACTGGCAGCAGCCCGGTATCCACGGACGCCCCCTCGCAGAGGCCGCCGGCCTCAACCTCCACGACATGCTTGCCGCGATCGGCCCGGCGCCGTCGGGGATCCTGTGCGCCGATTGCGGCACGGAACTGCTGCGCACCAGCCGCTCGTGGACGCCGCCGGCCCGGTATGGGCCGCCGCTGTGCCCGGACTGCATCAGCCAGGAGCGCGACGCACAATGGCCGCAGTATGGGGTGGAGCGCCTGCGGACCCGCATCGTCGCCGGGGCCCTGGTGCAGGCGCGAGCCATGGACTGGCGCGCCGCCGCCGAGCTGGTGCTCGCCTTTCCGCCGCTGTCCCAGGGGGTTGGCCGCGGCACCGTCGCAGACCAGCAGGACGGCGTCTGGCGCGGTTGGGAGAACGCCCGGGTGATCCGCAACCGCCTGATCGCGGCGGCCGCCGACGGTGACGACACCGTGGGCGTCGCCGTCGACGAGGCGCAGCTGCTGGTGGAGACCGCGTTGCAGGTCGCCGACTGGGACACGGCCCGAACCCGCGACATCGTCGACCCGATCACCCATGAACCGGCGCTCGCCCTACTCACCCGGTTGAAGCGCGAGGTCCGCGCCACCGCTCAGGCCGCCCGGGAGCGCGCGGACGCCGCGTACCCCGAGGGCTACGAGTTGAGCGAGGACGAGGAGTCCGAAGCCTGGCGCGGCACCGGCGGCTAGGTCCTGTCTCCTTGATCGTCTACAGGCCGGGGTACGCGCGAGAGGTCGGCGACCACCGGGCGGAGCACCTGGCCCAGGCCGGCCAGTTAGGCGCCCCGAGGCGACGAACGGCCCCCGCACCGCGGGGGCCGTTGTGGTGTCCGGACACTGTCCGGGCTGTTCAGCGTGTTGTCCGGCGTTGTCGGGGTGTCCGGTGACGTCTGGCTTCAGACGTCACCGACGAGACGATGCCTAGTATCGGAAGCTGTAGTACGCGGTCCAGTTGTAGGTGGCGAACCCAGGGCCGATCACAGTCCTGGAGCCGGAGCATCCGAACTCGGTGTACACGGTGAGCGTTTCCCCTGTGTTGTTGTGGGGCTTGAAAGCGACCGTGTTGCCACCGAAGTTGCTGCACGTGCCACTCGGCGGGTTTCTCCACGTCCACTGAGTTCCATAGTCTCCCTGCCAGGTCAGAGTGCCGGTGGCGGCCTGGGCGTTGGTGGACAAGCCGACAACCAGCATGGCCGCGGCCGCCACGGGCGCGGTGACCGAGCAGGTCTTTTTGACCAACTTCCCGAGAGCCATAAGAGTCCTCTGTTCGCACGGTTCCCCAATCGGGGATCGGCGGCAAGAAGATCACAAGGCTCCGGTTCACAGGGGTCGCTTCGCCGAAATGTCCACCCGTTTGACCTAATGGGCGCCGGCCTGACGCCCGACGTTGACCAAAGAGACAGAACCTCAGGGCTGATCTCCCCGGCCGCGGCAGGCGGCCGGGGACGCCAGGGCCGGTCCGCCGGGGACGGGCCCGGCCTCGCACGAGTGCCCATCAGCGCCGTCCTCTGTCCACAGCCCCACTCCGATGGGGTGTTCGTATGACTGATGAGGAGAAGGCACAGCAGGAGGCTCGGACGCGCTCCAAGCTCATGGAGGGCCTCGCCCGCGCGGAGCGCGCCCTTTTCACCCGGCCCGCGCCGAAATCGCCGCGAGCCCAGATGAAATTCCTTCGCACGCGGGAGAAGGGCTCCACCAAGAGTCTGGCGGAGCGCCTGGGCGTCTCCCGCAAGACCGTGCAGCGCTACCTCTCGGGCGAGTCCACCAAGCCGAACAAGCGCCTCCACCAGGCGCTGGCGCAGGAGACCGAAGCGGAGTGGCAACCGCAGGTCAGGGCACGTGCGAGGCAGCGCGCCGCGTCTTCGGGCGGGATGGTCATCTCGTGCCGGGCGTACTTCGGCCTCGGCCCGGAAGGCACCTCGGACGCGGGCCGGGTCCGGGACATCCAGGTCGCCGTCAGCCCCTCCCACGCGGCCGCCATCATCGCCGCGCAGGAGGAAGGTGCGACGGAGAGAGATCTGCATGACGCGGTCGCGGAGGCCATCGCGGACGCCTATTTCCGTCAAGGCGGTGGCGGCCGCGCGGGCCTGGAGGTGAAATTCGCGGACGTGGAGTGGTTGAACATCAAGTTTTAGCAGCGCGTAATTCGAGCTTGCGGTAGACCTGTGTGACCGGCCTGCCGAAGCGCATTACCGGCCGGGCCCTCATTTCCGTATCCGAGCTGAAAGCGAGTCCTGATGAACACGTCCGACGGGTGGCGGCGGCGCCGTGTCCCCGAGGCCCGCGGCCGCGCCGGCGCCCCGCGCACACCGATCGACTATGCGAAGGTCGGCCGGTCCTCGGTGCGGCGCCGCGCGCGGGGCATGACGCCCAGCGAGGCAGTGGAGGCACTCGGGGAGGCCGAACTCCACGCGCACCTCGACCGCCGCGACGAAGCGGCGGCCGACGACGGCGGCCGTCGCGAAGCCGAGCTCACCGAGTGGCGGCGCATCGTGCAGCTGCTCGCCACGACCGGCGGCCCCTACGACCCGGACGCCGACGCGGTCGTCCAGGAGGAGCTCGCCGAAGACCGGCGCCGCGAAGAAGCCGCTCGGCAGCACCGCCAGGCACGGCAGCAGGTGGCCGACCGAGCCGACGAAATGGCGGCCCTCGCCGGGGCCGGCCGACTCGATCGGACCGTGGCGAGCCGGGCCGGGGACGAAGCCGCCCGCGAGCTCCTGGCCGACCGCGACGACTACTACACCGGGGCGGTCGACGACTGGCTCGCCCATGCCCTCGCCGCCCACCACGGCCACTACGCCGGCGCGGACGCCCGCATGGCCGCCGCCACCCTGTTGCCCCCAGCAGTGCGAGCCCGCGCCGCGCTGCTCACAGCCCTCGCCCGCACCGGCGCCCCGGTCGACGGCGACCTCGAGTTCGTCGGGCGCCTCGCCCAGGCCGACCCGCGCGCCACGACCGCGCTCGCCGCGTGGCTCGACAACGCGGCCGCAGTGAAGGGCGGCACGGCGTGAGCGCGGCGGACGAGGTGGTGGTGGCCACCTGGAGCGAGCACAGCGAGATCGGCCACCACTACGAGGACCTGCTCGCCGACGGCTCGGTCATCTCCTGGACGGAGCCGCCCTTCGGCGAGACGCTCTACCCCGGCGACGACGACCCCGACTACAACCCGATCTGCGACTGCCCCGGGCAGTGGCCGCGCCAGTTCTGCATGGAGTGCGCCGGCTGCGCCGCCTGCGGGCAGTGCACCGGCCCGCATGTCTGGCCGCCGCTCCCGAGTTCGGGCTGACCCGCCGGAGGTGCAACGCGCCCTGCAACACGGGCTGCAACACGCCGGGCGCCGACAGCCCATGTTGCTGGTCTGACCTGCGGCAACGCGCACATCTCCAAGGCGAACGGCCGTGTTGCACCGTGCGTTGCACCCCTTCGGCAGACCACGCCCCGGGGCGTGTCACGCTGACAGAGGGTAAGCGTGACACCAGCTGTCACGCTCCCTCGGAAAAGTGTCACACCGCCTCGAATGCGTCCCTATATGTCCGCTTTCTGGAGTCCGTAGGCCCCCTCCAGGCGGGATTCGCGGGCGGAGCGTGACACATAAGAGTTGAACTCCCGCGACCCGGCGAGCAGTACGGAACGTAGTCGCGGTTCCCGGTGCCGCCGACAAGGAGCACCGGGCAGCCGGACCGGATTGGACGGATCGGGGCCCGGTGAACCGCCCCGGCGATACCGTGGTGACACACGCCAGAGAGAAGCCCAGGAGCCCCGGATGAGCCAGCAGCCGGCCCCCGCGCCCGCCCGCCAGCCCCTCGACGAGCACGCCGCCGACTCGGTCCGCGCGTACGCGGCCGCGGAGCGCGCCAAGACGGACGTCCTCGCCTCGGTCCTGGAGGACATCGCCGCCAACGGCTACCCCTCGCCGGAGTCCGGCGTGCCGTGGGAGACCGCCCGCGACGCCCACCTCGCCCGTCTCGCTGACGAGCAGCCGCGTGTCGCCTGACCACGGCGCGCGCCGCTCGCGCGTCATCATGGTCGAGCCCGCGCTCACCCAGCTGGCGAAGCTCACCGCGAGCGAGACGCACCGCCTGGACCGCGCGATCGTCGCCATCAGCGTCAACCCGGAGCTCGGCACCGAGGTGCCCGGCACCCTGCTGCGCGACTACTCGGACGAGGTCGACGGAGTCCGCGTCATCTACTTCGTCACCGCCCTGAGAACCATCACGATCGTGGCGTACGTCGAAGCCTGACCGGGCGGCCCTGCGCGGACCAAGCTGTGGGGGCGGGCGGCTAAGGCAGCTTCGTCTCCGGGATCTTGATGCGCGGGTGCTCTTCAGCCGGCACCCATCGGCCCTGAGTTCGAACGGGCCAGATCATCCACCGCTGCCCTCCGGCGCGGCATCGCGGACGAAGGCTTCGCCAACTCCACTGCCACCGCTCCCAGGCCGGGAACTCGTCATTGGCCAGCGCCCGGGCGTCGATGCGTTCCCCGAACATCCGGTACGGGCGCAGCCTGATCCAGGTGATCTCCATGTAGACCTTCCCGGTCTTGGGGAAGAAGACGATGAACTCGATCGGCTTTGACCCGACGCTCATCGTCGGTCGGTACAGGCTGCGGCGCTCCGCAGCCTCCCGTGCGTCCTCGTCCTTCTCAGGCTTCCCGACGTGCATTGCCCCAGGAGCCGTCACCCGCACGGTGTGGACGACCGCTGTGCCTACCGCGTACACGGAGAACGTTGCCTGCTTGCGTCGGTAGGTCTTCTTGCCCGTGGGGAGCGTTTCGTCCGCCCCCAGATCCCTGGACACGTGCACGTTCCAGCCGTGCTGCGGGCGATCGAACCACTCCCAGCGGGCCACGGCGAGGGAGGCAAGGGCTGCCAGACCAGCGAGAATCAGAGTCCATAGGTCCATCTCTGGAACGTAAATCCCTGTGCTCCCCGGCACCAGGCGAGTATCCGGAGGATGCTCCGGATACCGCCGGAGAGTGATGACATTCGGTGTCGGCCCTGGACGCCGCCTGGCTGGTGCTCAGGTAGCGAGGCGTGCCCGGCTCCCGCTCGATCCCCGACATCTGGCTTCCTCGCGTCGCGCGGCGGGGTCCGCGCCCGCAGTCGCGGATCAGCGTGCCAGGCCCTCCCCGAACCCGGTGTCGAGCCGTGAGATCTATGAGGCTCGCAGGGCGTTTCCCCAGGTAGACGGGGTGAACTGTGAGGCTGTGAGCCTCTGAGGCGGAGCTCGCGCCCATGCTTCCGCACGCCCTGGACCCGCCCGCCGGCCCGGAGGACGATGGAGTCGTGGGTGAGCGCGACGAGGACCAGGAGCACGGTGTCGAACCGGCGCGGCCGCCGCTCACCGAGGCCCGCGCCCGGGAGATGACGGCCGGGCTGCACGAGGCGATGGACGACGTCCGGCGCTCCGTGGCGGTCCTCGCCGCCCGGGTCCGCGACGCGCACGCCGCTCGCGTCTGGGTGCCGCTCGGGCACAGCAGCTGGGAGTCGTACTGCCGGGCGGAGTTCCACATCGGCCGCGCGCACGCGTACCGGCTCCTCGACGTCGCCCGTGCCCTCGCCGCGATCCACGGCGCCGTCACTGCCGGCACCGAGACGTCTCGCACGCGAGACACCGGCCCGTCGACCGCGGCCGCGCTCGACTACGGCCTGTCCCAGCGCGCCCTGATCGCCGTCTCCAGCCGCGCGGACGTCGTCGCTGAGCTGATCACCCGCCGACTCGCCAAGCTCGCCCACAGCGGCCTCCAGGCCCTCGACACCGCCACGGTGCGCGCCGTGGTCCGCCAGGCCGTCCGGGACGTCCGCACCGCCCCGCCACCACCGCCCGCCGATCCGCTGGCGGACCCGGCCGTCGTCGCGCTGCGCGCCGTCGTCGACGACCTCGCCGCCAACAGCCACGCGATCGGGGAGCTCATGCTCGAAGTCGCGCCGCCCTACCTCTCCGACACCGCGGCCGCCGACGTCCTGGCGCTGCTGTGCGACCAGATCGGCGAGCCCCTCGACCACGGCCTCGCCGCCCGCCGCTACGCGATGTCCGGCGACCGCCGCGCCTTGCACGGCACCGTCCTGTGAGCGCCGCTTCCCGGCTGCTGCTGCGAGCCTCACACCCCGTTTCCCCAGGTGGACGGTCTGAGCTGTGAGGCTGGGAGGTGTGAGACGAGGGCCTGAGGCAGCGGCGTGACGCTGCTCCTGGTCGTGCTGCACACGGTCGTCTGCCGCTGCTGCTCGAGGAATCCCGGGCCTGCTGCTCGTCCTCGACACCGTGCTGCTCCAGGTGCTGGCGGTGCTCCACGGAGCAGCACGGGGTGCAGCAGACGTCGCGCAGCATTTGCCTGGGCCCAGGCGGGACAAGGCTGCTGCTCGTGCAGCAGGCCGTGCTGCCCGGGGCAGCACGCGCCGTGCAGCAAACGGTCGTTCGGCTGCTGCACGACGGACCCCTTGTACACGGAAGCGGCGCTGTGCCCCGTCGAAGGGGCACAGCGCCGCTGATCTCGTGTCACCCGGGCGGCCGCCCGGCCGGGCGGCCGGTCAAGCGCTGCGACGCGTAGGCACGGCGGACAGGTGCCGTTGCGGGGCGGGTGGGGCGGGGACCTCCGGCGCGGCCAGGGAGCCGGCCTTGATGGCCTCAGTGGCCTCGCGCAGCGCCTCCTCCATCTCTTCGACTGTGGCGTACCCGGCGAAGTACGGGTGGATGAAGTAGCTGCGGTAGCGGCCCTCGGGCGCAGGACGACGTTCCGCTCGACCAGCTGGCTCATCGCGATCGACGTGCGGTTCTTGCTGAGCCCCACGCGCGCCCGCAGCTCGGCCTGTGAGGCGTTCACCTCGCCGCCGGGGCGCTGGACCTCCATCATCGCGCTGAGCAGGTCGTAGGACGCCTTGGAGAGCTCCAGGCGGTGCAGCTGCGCGAACCCGAGGGTGGCCTGGATCAGCATGCTTGCTCCTCCACGTCGTTGTC